>NZ_QHJN01000324.1:0-3462 GCF_003947565.1 Actinomadura sp. WAC 06369
GCCGTGGCCGTCGAACGCCCGTCCGGGGCCGGGGGGTTCGATGAGGGCGTCGAGCGGGTGTGCGCGGCGCTGATCGACGTGTACGAGAGGCTCCAGGAGTCGCCGCGCGGCGAGGGGACGGTCGGCTGGGCGGGTCAGCTCGCGGCCCTGCGGGCGTTCCGCGAGCGGCGGGTCGCGGGGGATTGGGACGTCCTCGCCCGGTTCGTCATGGATGCGCGGGACGGGACGGACGGGGTCCGCATCGTGCCCGTGTCCGAGGAGGCGCACGTGGCGGCGGCCGTCCGGGAGGTCGTGGACGGCATGCTCGCGGCGGGCGAGCGGGCCCTCGTGCTGGCGCCGACGGCGCTGCAGGCGGCCGCGGTGCTGCGCGGGTTCGAGGACGACGCCGGGGTGTTCGCGCTGGCCGTGGACACCGAGCCGGGGGACGCGCCGCCCGAGCCGCCCCGGAAGCCGCCGGCGCGGCCGAAGCCGCCGCACGGGACCGTCGAGTTCAAGCGGGCGCCGGACGTCACGCGGGCGCAGGAGCTGCCGGTTCCGCCCGCGCCGGAGACGTGGGTGCGCGGCGCGGTGCTGCGGGCGAGCGGGGCGGCGTGGCGGCAGTCGTGGGACACGGAGCTGCGGATGCTCCGGCGCGGGCTGCTGTGGCTGGAGCAGTGGCCGCGCGACCACGCGACGCTGGAGTCGGTGCGGGCCGAGAACGTGCGGCGGCGCGAGGCGTTCGAGGCGGAGCGGGCGGCGCTGGCCGCGGCGATCGAGGAGGCGCGGGCCGCGGCGGAGGCCGCGGAGGGCGCGGCCTCCGAGGCGGCAACGGAGGCCGAGCGGCTGGACGTCGAGCAGCGTGCGGCCGAGGCGGAGCTGGCGGGCCCGCAGGCGGAGGCGGAGCGGCTGCAGGCCGCCGCGGACACGGCGTCCGCGCAGGCCGGGGAGCTGACGCGCGTCGCCGACGCGGCCTACGCGCGGTGCATGGAACTCGGCCAGCGGGCGCAGGCCGCGCAGGGCGAGATGCAGGCGGCGCGGCAGACGGAGGAGTCGCTGGCGGACGAGTTGCAGCGGGCGCAGGAGGCGCTGCCGGCGGCGGTCCACGAGGCCGAGCGGGCGGTGGCGGCGGACGCGGACGCGGCGGCGGAGGGCCACGCGAGCTACTACCGGCTGGTGTCGGCGGAGTCGGCCCTGTCGGCGATGCAGAAGAAGATGTCGCTCGGTCAGCGGCTGCACGTGGCGTCGCCGCCGTCAGGGCTGCGGAGCATGCGCGCCGAGGTGAAGGCGCGGCGGCGGGAGGCGGACGAGGCGGCGAAGCGGGCGGCGGAGGCCCGGCACGCGGCGGAGGAGGCCGACCGGCTGCGGCGCGGGCTCGACCAGTTCGTCACCGACGGCAGCGCCCGGATCGGGGCGGCGCGGGAGGCGCAGCAGCGGCTCGGCGAGGAGCTCGCCTGGCTCGCGACGGAGCGGGAGCGGGCGGACGCCGAGCACCGCGAGCAGGCGCGGCTCGCGGCGGAGGCGGTGCATCGCGCGACGGAGGCGGGCCTGGAAGCCCGGATGGCGAAGCAGGCCGCGCGGAAGATCGAGGAGCGCGTCGAGGCGGCGCGGGCCGCGCGGGAGGAGGCCCTCGCCGTGGCCGAGCGGGAGGGCGCGGCCGGCGAGGAGGCGGCCCGGCGCGCGGCGGACGCGGCGGCCGAACTGGAGCGCCGCTCCACGGAGGCGCAGGACGAGTTCGCCGCACGTGACGCCGAACTGCAAGCGGCCGAGGACGCGGAGGCGCGCGCGCGGGAGCACGTGGAGGAGATCTGCGGTTCCGACCCGTCGGTCGAACCCGACGCGATCGCCGCGCACCAGTCCCGGGCGATGGCCCGCATCGAGGAGCTCACCGCGTATCTGGACGGCCGCGCGCCCGACGGCGACGTCCTCCTGCGCACCGCCGACGTGGTCGTCGGGACGCCCGTCGCCGCGGGACTCGCGCTGGACGACGCCGAGTTCGACGCGCTGATCACCGCGGGGGACGTCCGGGACGCGGATTTCCTCGTCGGCGCCGTCCGCACCCACCGCTGGGTCCTGGTCGGCCCGCCCGGCGCGACGCCGCCCGCCCACCGCGAGTACGCCGGCGAGGAGCCCGCCGACCGCCTGACCCGCGGCCCGCTCAACCGCGCCGCCGTCGCACCCCGAACCCCGCACCCCGAGGACGGCCCCGGCTCGTCGCCCGACGCCACCTCGACCGTGGACGCACCCCGCAGCGCCGCACCCGGGGACACACCCGACGAGCCCGACGAGCCCGACGAGCCGACCGTGGACCCGCGCGACGTCGCCTTCGGCCACACACCGTCCACCGACGCGCCGTCCGACGACCCGCCGTCCGGCGACGCACCGGTCGCGGACGAGACCCGCACGGACGCGACCAACGAGGGCTCGGCACCCGAGGACGCAACCCACGCGGACACCACGCTCGACGAACCGCCCGCGTCCAGCGAACCGGACGTCGCAGACGAAACGCGCCTCGACAACACGACCGACGAACCGGACGGGACGCGCGTGGAGTCCACGCCCGACGAACCGGACGTCCAGGACGTGACCCGCGCCGACCACACGACCGCCGACGAATCCCCAGCCGCGCCCGACCAACCGGACGAAACCCGCCTGGACCACACGACCACCGAACCGTCCGCACCCGACGAACCGGACGTCGAAGACGCGACCCGCGTGGACCTCAGAACCACCGAACCTGCCGCCGAGGACGAGACGCGCGTCGACCACGCGCCCGGCGGGTCGTCCTCCGCGTCCGACTGATCGGACGAGCAGGCCGCCCCGGCCACCGGCGCCACCGGCGCCGGCCGCCGGTGGCGAGGGAGCATGGGGGAGTCGGGAATGCGGGGCGCCCGAGGAGCGGGCGGGCGTCCTCGGGCGGTTCGGGGGCGGGCGGGTCAGTCGTCGTCGTCCACGAACAGGTTCAGCACCCAGCCGACGACGCCGACGACGATCGCGCCCCAGAAGGCGGGCCAGAAGCCGTCGACGTGGAAGGGGAGTTCGAGGCGCGCGGCGACCTCGCTGGTGAGCCAGAGCAGCAGCGCGTTGACGACGAGGCCGATGAGGCCGAGGGTGAGGACGTAGAAGGCGCAGCCCAACGTCTTGACGATCGGCTTGATGATCGCGTTGACGATGCCGAAGACGACGGCGACGCCGAGGAGGGTGAGCGCTCGTCCGCCGGCCGTGTCGCCGACGCTCGAGACGCCCTGGACGGTGATGCCGTGGATCAGCGCGGTGGCGGCCCACAGGGCGACCGCGGTGATGCCCACCTTGAGAAGAATGCGCACATCACCAGGGTGCGCGGTCGACCCCGGGGCCGCCATCAGTCCCTGCGGCGATTCTGCGGGGTGCGTCGATCACCGTCAGGTAGGAGACGGCCTCATTCGCTCCGGTCGAAGAAGGGCGACGCGACGGACGGTCCACGCCCTGCGGGGGCGGGGGCGGGCT
>NZ_QHJN01000325.1:0-3459 GCF_003947565.1 Actinomadura sp. WAC 06369
CTCCCGTACAGCGTCACAAAGCCTCACCCCCCGCCCCCGCGTCCGAGTCGTCGCCGGGGTCGATGGCGTGCCGCCCCCGCGCGTTGTGGCCGAAGGCGAACCGGTGCAGGCACCACCACAGCGCGTACCAGTCCGGGCTGTCGGTTTCGATCACCGGCAGCCCCGAGCCCGCCAGCAGATCCGCCACGTCCCGCACGAGGCCCGCCGACACAGCCTCATCGCCCATCCGGTCCACCGGCAGCGGGTAGACCCGCCCCGCCACGTCCGCCGCGCACGGGCACACCCGCCGCGCCAGCTCCCGAGAGATCGTCACCGTCGCTCCCATCCAGGCCCGTGCGGCGGGCACGCTCCCGCCGACCCCGCCGCACGGAGCCCTTGTGTTGGTGTGGGTAGAAGGGGAGAGCCGGACCGCTCAGATCACGCGGTCACCGGCCACCAGCCGCCGCAGCGCCGCTCCCCGCGCCGCAATCGACCTGATTTCGTTGTCGTCCAGGAAGTAGCTCTTGCACAGGCGCGGCATGCCGCCCTCCGCGTGCAGGAGCCCCACGCCGCGCGCGTTGACGTCCACATCAGAGGCGTCATAGCCCGCCGCCGCCATGCCCGCCCCAAGGATCGTGTCGGAAGCGTCCCGAGTCGTGCACCGCATCGCCCACCGGTAGGCGATCAGGTCCCGCAGACTCGTCTTCACCACATCGCCCGAGGGTTTCTGTGTGGCCATCAGGCCGACGATGCCTGCCGCCCGGCCCCGCGCCATCAGGTCGATAGCCAGGTCAGTGAAGTGCGCCGCCGCCCGCCGGTTGGGATTGGCGGTGTAGAACCGCAGCTCATCCACCGCCACCACCGTCAGCGGACCGTCCGACCGGCCCCAGGACCGCCGCCCGGCCCGCTCCAGCAGCTCATACCTGCGGTCCATGTCCTTGATCTGGTCTTCCAGCAGACCGATGGCGTCATCCATGCTGTTGTACGCCACGCGGGACAGCACCGGCCGCCAGAGCGCCAGTTCCAGCCGCTTGGCATCCAGGCCGACGATGTTCACCCACGGGTCCAGGGCCGCCGCACCCAGCAGCAGCGACAGCGCCGCCGACTTGCCCGCCTCCGGTTCACCCCCCAAAAGGACGTTCTTGCCCGGTAGCCGCAGGTACACCGCGTCGCCCATGTCGTCCACCGCGACCGGAACCGAGTCCCACAGGCAGGACTGACCCGCCCGCGCCCACGGCCAAGGCAGCCGCACCGGCTCCCCGTCCGGGGAAGCGAACGGGTTCCGCCGCACGATGTCCACATGCGCCAGATCCGCGCGCTCCAGGTCCCGCCGAACGCGCACCTCCCGCACCCGCAGCACCGCCGCCACCCGCTCAGCCTCGCCCGCCAGCTCATCCACCGTCGCCCCACGAGGCACACGGACAAGCAGCCGGTCACCGGCAGGAACCTGCGCAGCCCGCCTGATTCGCGGTATCCGGTCGTTGATCGTCGTCAGGCCCGCGAACCGCGCCGCCCGGTCCCAGTGCCGACGCAGACGGCCCCGCCGCCACGCCCGCACGCACCACCGACGCGACCACGGCACCACCGCGACCGACCCCGCCAGCCACACCGGGAGCAGCACCGCCCCCGGCCAGCCCCGCGCCAGCCACCGCCAGCAGCACCAGCGCCGCCAACTCCCGACGCCACAGCCACGACGGCCGCACCAGCCACAGGACCAGGACCGAGCCGGGCGTGAGCTTCGCGCGGACCGGCAGGTCGGGCCGCTGCCGCAGCGGCGGCAGCCCGACCCGTCCGGGCGCATGCACGTCCCGGGGACGCCGAGCGCCGCTCACCACACGCCCCCGCGCCCCTGACCGTGCCGGATCCCCGGCCAGCCCTCACCCTCCGCAGACCGGGGACCGCCGTTGTATCCGGTGTCGGTCCACAGCCCGCCATCCTCCGCCGGAGCCCCGGCAACCCGCCGGTCCCACGGGCCCGACGTCGCGGCATCGTGCCGGGTCGCGTCCGCGTCCACCGGCACGCCCCAGTCCCGCCGCGTGCCCTCCAACACCGCCGGATCCGGCACCGGCCCCCCAGGCACCTGCCCCGCCTGACGCGCGCGCCACTCGGCTTCCCGCGCCCGCAGCTCCGCCCAGACGTCCGCCGGGACCAGCCCGCCGACCAGCGCCACGACCGCGACCCCGCCTACCCGCTGATCAGGCGAGAGCGGCACCCAGGCAGCGGCGCCGCCCGCCGAGACCGAGACCCAGCCGTACGGCGCCGCCCCCTGCCCACGCCCCGCCGGACGCTCCGGCACCACCGCCAGCACCCGACGCAGCACCCGACGCCGCCGCCGCTCCCCGACCTCGGCACGCCGCATCCACAGCGGCCCGGACCCGTCCGCCGCCGTGTACTGCACCCTCGCCAGACCGGCCGCCCCCACGCCCACCACGAAGGTTGACCCCGGACGCCCCGCGTCCGGCGCGCCGACCGCCACCAGCACGTCACCCGGAATCGCCCGACCACCGAAGAGCCCCATTACTCGCCGTCCTTCCCGGACCGGCCCGACCGGCCCGACCCCGACCCGCCGCCCGCGCCGTCCGCCGCGCCGCCGCCCGCCAGCGGCCCCGGCTCCAGCCGCTCCGCCGTCCACCACGTCACCACGTCGCCCCGCCGCTCGATCACGTTGAGCGCCAGCCCCACCGGCCGCACCGCCAGCCCCTGACCGATGCCCGGGTCACCCACCAGCCCGACCTTGATCGGCGCGCTCCCCGTCCCGTCCATCACCAGCAGCCGCACCGAGAACAGCGGCACCCCCTCCGTGTTCGTGCGCGGAGCCTTCGTCTCGAAGTCCACCCGCTGTTCCGGCTGATCCGCGACGATGAATGACCGCCCCGCGGTGTCGATCTTGAACTCCACGAGCCACCTCCGCTTGTGTACCTTGTCGGACCGCTTTGGTACGGCTTCGTACGTACGAAAGGGTGCCTCTCGGGTAGAAAGTGCAAACCTTGGAGTGCGAAGCCGTCCGCGCTAGGGTGAGATCGCGAAACGGTAAAGTCGCAGCGCATCAACCATGCGCAAGAGGGGACGGTGGCCGCATTGGGCCAAGATCAGAACGAAGATCAGGGCCGCCAGCAGGCACACACCACGGGTGAGGCTCCCGTCCTCTATGCCCACATCTGCAACGAGCTGATCCACGACATCACCGCAGGACGCATCCCGCCCGGCTCATGGCTGCCCACCGGACGCGAGATCGAACGCCGCTGGGGAGTCTCCCCCCGTACCAGCCGCCGCGTGCTCAAAGAACTCCAGCAGTCCGGCTGGGCCCAAAGCCAGGGAACGCGCGGAAACCTCGCCACCGCAGGACCCGCCGCAGGCCAGGCCGCACCTGCCCAGCACCAGCAGCCCGGATGGGACGAGCGCACCGCGCCCGACACCACCCGCGACGAACGCCAGGAGCGCAGCGCCCCCGCCGCCCCGCCCCCCTACTACGCTGCAGGC
>NZ_QHJN01000326.1:0-3434 GCF_003947565.1 Actinomadura sp. WAC 06369
CCGCCGAACCGCCCGCCGCACCGCCGCCCGCCGCACCGCCGCCCGCCGCGCCCGCCACACCGGCCGCACCGGCCGCGTCGGCGTCGGCCGGGTTCCTCGCGAAGGTCGGCGGCGCGAAGGCCGTCGCGGCGGCGGGGGGCGCGGCGGCGGTCGTCGCGGCGGGCGGCGGCGTCGCGGTGTGGCAGGCGGGGGACGACGGCCCGCCGCCGCGCGCGTTCAACGCCGGGGAGGTGACGCCCGCGTCCGCGACGATCGGCGAACCGGCCCTCAACCTGGCCGAGTCGACCGTCCGGTTCATGCAGGTCAGCGGGCATTCGGATCCGGCCGTCCAGCAGCGGATCAACGCGGCGCTGCGGGCGCCGGTCGACCAGTCCGTCGCGGACTACCGCCGCTTCCTGGAGCAGGCGGGCGGGCTGTCGAACCAGGCGGTGCCGGGGCCGCCGCAGCCGATCGAGATGCGCTCGGACGTCGTGTACCGGGGGCCGCGGCTGCTGTCGGTCCGGTACCTGGTGAGCGTCCCGGTGTTCGCGGGCGGCGGCCGGCACATCACGCCGAAGGCCGTCAACGTCGAGCTCGCGACGGGCCGCCTGCTCGGGCCGGAGCAGATCTTCACCGCGGCGGCGCTGCGGGAACCGAAGCTGGCGGGGCTGTCGCGGCGGTTCACGCCGCCGCCCGAGACGCCGGACTGCGGCTACCGGACGCTGTCGGAGCGGACCGGGTTCCCGGCGGTCCATCCGCTCTCCGGGGTGTCGTTCTCGCTCACCAAGGACCGCGTGGAGACGGTCTTCACGCCGGACGAGCAGTGCCTCGCGTTCGGGTTCTTCAAGACGAGGTCCGTCCCCTACACGCAGGTCGAGGACGTGATCCGGCCGGAGGTCCTCGACCTCGCGACCGCGACGACCCCGCCCTGACCGGCCCCTCCCGGGCCGGGCGGCCGCCGGGGTCAGGCCCCGGCGACGGCCTCGGGGACGGCTTCGGCGGCGGCTCCGGGGACCTCGGCGGGACGGCGGTGCTCCAGCGCGACGCGCAGCTGGGCGCGGCCCCGGTGGATCCGCGAGCGGACGGTGCCGAGCTTGACGTTCAGCGTCGCCGCGATCTCCTCGTAGGTGAGGCCCTCGATGTCGCACAGCACGACGGCGGCGCGGTACTCGGGGGCGAGCCCGTCGAGGGCCCGCTGGATGTCGGCGTCGAGGTGCCGTTCGTCGTACGCCTGCGCGGGGCTCGGCTCGCGGCCCTGCAGCCGCTCGGCGGCGTCGTCGGCGAGCGCGTCGAAGCGGATGCGCTGCTTGCGGCGGGCCCGGTCGAGGAACAGGTTCGTCGTGATCCGGTGCAGCCAGCCCTCGAAGGTGCCCGGACTGTACGAGGACAGCGAACGGAACACCCGGATGAAGACGTCCTGGGTCAGGTCTTCGGCGTCGTGCCGGTTGCCGGTCAGGCGGTACGCCAGCCGGAACACCCTTGTGGAGTGCTCGGTGACGATCTCCTCCCATGTCGGAGGCGTCCACGCCATTGCGCCTGGGCTCACCACTACCCCCGTCTGATGCTGAATCGTTACGACCAAGCATGCCGGTACCCGGATAAGAGGCGTGTAAGGACGAACGGCGTGGCCGGATCCGGGCGCGTTTTGTGATCCATCTCTCCGGACCCGTTGGCCTGGGTCATTGAGTACTTACCGGCAACCCGAGCATGATTCGGAACGACCTTCTCACCCACCCCGAAAGGCGAGGACGGCCATGGCGCGAAGCTACAACCTGGCGGATCTGCTCGAGATCCTTGCGGAGGCGGGGCCGGACCGCCCGGCGCTGGTGGCCGGGGACGAACGCCGCACGTTCGCCGAACTGAGCGCGCGGGCGAGCCGGGTCGGCCACCACCTCGCCGACGCCGGGGTGCGGGCCGGCGAGCACGTCGCGATCCTCGCCTACAACCGGGCCGAGTGGGTCGAGGCGATGCTCGGCGTGTTCAAGATCAGCGCGGTGCCGATCCCGGTGAACTACCGGTACGTCGCGGGCGAACTGCGGCACGTCCTGTCCGACTCCGACTCGGTCGCGCTCATCGGCGAGCGGTCGCTGCTGGGGCGCGTCCAGGAGGTCCGCGCCGACCTGCCGAAGCTGCGCCACGTCGTCGTCCTGGAGGACGGCGGGACGGGCGACGTCCCCGGCGCCGTCGAGTACGAGGCGGCGCTCGCCGCGGCCGACCCGTCCGACGACTTCCCGGCCCGCTCCAACGACGACCGGTACATCATGTACACGGGCGGCACCACCGGATACCCGAAGGGCGTCGAGTGGCGCTGCGAGGACATCTTCTTCGGCGCCTTGGGCGGCGGCAACGTCCTCGGCGACCCCGTCTCCAGCCCCGAGCAGCTCGCCGAGAACGCTCAGCAGGACGGGATGGCCGTGCTCGACTGCGCGCCCGTCATGCACGGCGCCGGGCAGTGGGTCGCGTTCATGGGGCTGTTCAACAGCGCGAAGGTCGTCCTCTACACCGACCACGCGTTCGACGCCGACAAGGCGCTGCGGCTGGTCGCCGAGGAGCGGGCCAACGTGCTGATGCTGGTCGGCGACGTGATGGCGCGGCCGGTCGCGAAGGCCCTCGCCGCCGGGGACCACGACACGTCGTCGCTGCTCGCCGTCGCGTCCGGCGGGGCGCCGCTCACCGAGGGCGCCAAGGCCGCCCTCCAGGAGCACCTGCCGAACGTGATGTTCCTCGACAACTACGGCGCCTCGGAGACCGGCGCGTGCGGCCCGTCCGTCGGCGGCAAGGAGGGCACCGCCCGGTTCATGATGAAGCCCGGCATCACGGTGCTCGACGACGACCTGAAGGTCGTGGCGCCCGGCGAGATCGGGAAGCTTGCGCGCAGCGGGCACATCCCGCTCGGCTACTACAACGACCCGGAGAAGACCGCCTCGACGTTCTTCACCGACGCCGACGGCACCCGCTGGTCCGTCCCCGGCGACTTCGCGAGCCTGGAGGAGGACGGCACGATCGTCCTGCTCGGCCGCGGCTCACTGGTGATCAACACCGGCGGGGAGAAGGTGTACCCGGAGGAGGTCGAGGTCGCGCTCAAGGACCACCCGGACGTCTACGACGCGGTCGTCGTCGGGCTCGCCGACGAGCGGTTCGGGCAGGTCGTCGCCGCCGTCGTGGCGCCCCGCCCCGGCGCGGAGGTCACCCTGGACGAGCTGACCGAGCACTGCCGGGGCCGCCTCGCCGGGTACAAGCTGCCGCGCCGGCTGACGGTCGTGGACGAGGTGCAGCGCACGGCCGTCGGCAAGTCCGACTACAAGTGGGCCAGGAGCGTGCTGACCGCCTGACAGTGATGATGTAGGTGAGCGCCTCCCACCGGGGTCTGACCCACCGCCTGACTGACCTTCGGGTCCTTAACGGGATCTGTCGGCTCCGGCGGGAGGCGCTCGTGTGCACTCACTGGTTGTGGC
>NZ_QHJN01000327.1:0-3362 GCF_003947565.1 Actinomadura sp. WAC 06369
CGTCAGGCCCGTCAGCCCGCCCGCCGTCGTGAAGGGCACCGGATCGGCCTGCAGCCGCGCCGCCCCGCCCGCCGCGACGATCCGGCCGAGCCCGCGCCACAGGGCGCGCGCGTCCGCCGCCCCCAGCGGCAGCACCGCCCTCACGTTCACCACCACGTCGCCGCTCAGCAGCGCCGCCCTCGCGGCCAGCGACGACCGCTCCGCGCTGAGCACCCACCGTGCGGACGGCACCGCCACCCGCACCGGGCGGACGCCGTCCCGCTCGGTCCCCACCGCCACGACCGCGCCCGCGGCCAGCGGACGGCCGCCGCGGCCCAGCGCCGAGTCCAGCAGGGGCAGCCCGCCGCCGAGGACGGCCAGCACCGCGGCCGCGACCCCCGTGCCCCACCGGTCGACCCGCCCCACGTGGCCCCCTCATCGACGTGCCCCGCGGAGATGCCCCCTGGTCACCGGACCAAACGGTTCGCCCCGGCGGTCACCAGTGCGCGGGCCGCCGCAGTGCCGCCGGCGTCCGCGTCGCCGCGTCGCCCCGGGCCGCGTCGAGCTGCGGCTGGGTGAGGAACAGGCAGCCGGTCAGGTCGGCGCCGCGCAGGTCGGCGTCCCGCAGGTCCGCGCCGAGCAGGTCGGCGTCCCGCAGGTCCGCCCCGCGCAGGTCGGCCGCGATGAGCAGCGCCCCGCGCAGGCAGGCGCCCCGCAGGTCCGCGCGGCCGAGCCGGGCGCCCGCGAGGTCCGCGCCGCGGTGGTCGCGGCGCCGTCCCGGGACGCCCGCCCGCACCAGCTCGCCGGCCCGCATCAGCAGCGGACCCACCCGCGCCCGCACCGCCGCCACGTCCGCCGCCTCGGGGACGCCGCCGGTGAGGGCCTCCACGTCGGCCCGAACGCGCCGCAGCTCGCCGTGGACGGGCGCCGCCTCGGGCCGCCCGAGCGCCTCGGCGAGGTACCAGAGCACCTCGTGGAGGTCGCGCATGACCGGGAACACCGCGAACACGCGGCGCGCGAGGCCGGGGTCGCTCCGCCAGTCGCGCCCCCCGAACGTGACGTTCGAGACCTTCTGCCCGGCTCCGAAGCAGTCGAAGACCGTGCAGCCGGCGAAGCCCCGCCCGCGCAGGTCGTCGTGGATCCCGCACCGGAAGTCGGCGAGCAGGTTCCGGCACGGCCGCCCCGCCTCCTTGTCGACCGGGAAGCCCGCCGACGCGGTGAACGGCAGCGCCACGCAGCACAGCCCGTGGCAGTTCGCGCAGTCCGCGCGCAGCTCCGTGTTCGTGGACAACCGGCCTCCTCGTTGCGGCGACCCTCCATTCTCGCCCCGTCCCGTCCGTGCCCGGGTCGCTGCTGTACGGTGGGCGTCGCTCGAACGACACGGCCGGAGGAGGTGAGACCCGTTTCTGTCCGACCAGTCCGGGTGCCTCCGCCCGCCGAAGCGTGACCGGGGCGCCCGCAGGACCCCGAAAGGCGTCATGCCCGACACTCCCTCCGACTCCGTCGCCCCCTTCGACTCCGTCGTCTCCCGCCTGCGCGCCGCCGGGTGCGTCTTCGCCGAGGACGAGGTCCGGCTGCTCGGCGCCGCGGCCCGCACCCCCGCCGAGCTGGACGCCATGGTGGACCGGCGCGCGGCCGGGCTGCCCCTCGAGCATGTCGTCGGCTGGGCCGACTTCTGCGGGCTGCGCGTCCGCGTCGGCCCCGGCGTGTTCGTCCCGCGCCGCCGCACCGAGTTCCTCGTCCGCCGCGCGGCCGCGCTCGCCCCGCCCCGTCCCGTCGTCCTCGACCTGTGCTGCGGCTCCGGCGCGCTCGGCGCCGCGCTCGTCGCCGGTCTCGGATCGGACGGGTGCGAACTGCACGCCGCCGACATCGAGCCGGAGTCCGTGCGGTGCGCCCGCCGCAACGTCGGACCGCTCGGCGGCCGGGTCCACGAGGGCGACCTGTTCGACGCGCTCCCCGCGGACCTGCGCGGCCGCGTCGACGTCCTGCTGTGCAACGTCCCGTACGTCCCGTCCGCGGAGGTCGCGCTGCTGCCCCCGGAGGCGCGCGACCACGAACCCCTCGTCGCCCTGGACGGCGGCGCGGACGGCCTCGGCGTCCTGCGGCGGGTGACCGCGGAGGCGTCCGGCTGGCTCGCCCCGGGCGGCCGGCTGCTGTTCGAGACGAGCGAGCGGCAGGTGCGGGACGCCCTGGACGCGGTCGCCCGGGGCGGCCTCGCCCCGGAGACCGCCCGCTGCGACGAGCTTTACGCCACGGTCGTCATCGGCACGAAATCCCTTTAGCCGAATCGGTGTAGATCTCCCAGGGAGGGTAACAAGACGGCAACGGAAGACCGAAGGAGTGATTGATCATGCGCCGCATCAGTGCAGCGCTGAACGCCGTCATCGGCACGATCTTCAGCATCGTCACGCTGCCGTTCCGGGTGCTCCAGCGCCTGCTGGCGCCGTCGCACCGCCGTTCGGCCCGGACCCGCCGCAGGGCCGTCTGACGCCGGACCCGGTCACCGTGGGCCGGGGAGGGGGCCCGCACCTCCTCCCCGGCCTTTTTGCGTTGTTCTCCACTGTCGCGGAAAAAGCCGTTGCGGTCGCCTCCCGGGTAGGCGCACCATGGACGCAACGCACCGAACGCGGAACGAAGAAGGGAGCCGTGAGATGAACGCCGACAAGCGAGGGCCGCGCCCCGCCGCCGCGCGACGAGCGGCCTCCCGAGGAGCCTCCCTGTAGAGCCCGAACGGCTCGAATCGGAGGCCGCCGGGACGACGTCCCCGCGGCCTTTCCCATACCCGCGTCATTCCTTCCCCCGTTAGCGGGATTCGCTAACGCGCACGAACACCTGGGCCTGTAGCTCAATGTGGAAGAGCATCCGCCTTGCAAGCGGAAGGTTGCCGGTTCGAGCCCGGCCCGGTCCACGCTGTACCCGCCTCCATGGCTCAACGGACAGAGCGCCGCACTACGAATGCGGAGATTCCAGGTTCGATTCCTGGTGGAGGTACGGCGGGCCTTCCCGGGCCCGTGCACGCCGCTCTCGTTCAACGGAAGGACACCGGGCTCTTACCCCGGGTATAGAGGTTCGAGTCCTCTGGGCGGCACTCGGCGAGCCGCGGCCGGGGTACCGGCAGCGGTGCCGCGGGGCCGTGACGTGCGTCGTCTTGACGGGGGTCCCGCCGGTCACTTATTTTGGCGTCCAAATATTGATCGTCAAAGTAACCTACCCCGGGACCGCCGGGCCACGTGGAGGCACGATGGACTTCCCCGCCTACGCTCCGTCGGAGGAGCACGAGCTGCTGCGCAGCACGGTGCGCGAGCTGGCCGATGCGAAGATCGCTCCGTTCGCGGCGGAGGTGGACGAGGAGTCGCGGTTCCCGCGGGAGGCGCTGGAGGCGC
>NZ_QHJN01000328.1:0-3331 GCF_003947565.1 Actinomadura sp. WAC 06369
GCCACAACCAGTGAGTGCACACGAGCGCCTCCCGCCGGAGCCGACAGATCCCGTTAAGGACCCGAAGGTCAGTCAGGCGGTGGGTCAGACCCCGGTGGGAGGCGCTCACCTACATCATCACTGTCAGGCGGTGACGTAGTCGCGCAGGTGGCGGGCGGTGAGGGTGTCGGCGCCGGCGACGAGGTCGGCGGGGGTGCCGGTGTAGACGACGCGGCCGCCGTCGTGGCCGGCGCCGGGGCCGAGGTCGATGATCCAGTCGGCGTGCGCCATGACGGCCTGGTGGTGCTCGATGACGATGACGGTGTTGCCGGCGTCGACGAGGCGGTCCAGCAGGGACAGCAGCTTCCCGACGTCGGCGAGGTGCAGGCCGGTGGTGGGTTCGTCCAGCACGTAGACGGCGGCCTTCTCGGCCATGTGGACGGCGAGTTTGAGGCGCTGCCGCTCGCCGCCGGACAGGGTGGTGAGGGGCTGGCCGAGGCGCAGGTAGCCCAGGCCGACGTCGTCGAGGCGGTCCAGGACGGTGCGGGCCTGCCCGGAGGGGAAGAACTCGCGGGCCTCGGCGACGGACATGGCCAGCACCTGGCTGATGTCCTTGCCGCGCAGCGTGTAGGTGAGGACCTCGGCGGTGTAGCGGCGCCCGTCGCATTCCTCGCAGACGGTCGCGACCCCGGCCATCATGGCCAGGTCGGTGTAGACCAGGCCGATGCCCTTGCAGCGGGGGCAGGCGCCTTCGGAGTTGGCGCTGAACAGGGCGGCCTTGACGCCGTTGGCCTTGGCGAACGCGGTGCGGACGGCGTCCAGCAGGCCGGTGTAGGTGGCGGGGTTGCTGCGGCGGGATCCGCGGACGGGCGACTGGTCGACCACGACGACGCCGTCGCGTCCGGGCAGCGACCCGTGGATCAGGGAGCTCTTGCCGGATCCGGCGACGCCGGTGACGACGGTGAGGACGCCCAGCGGGATCTCCACGTCGACGTCGCGGAGGTTGTGCCGGTTCGCGCCCTTGATCGCCAGGTGGCCGGTGGCTTCGCGGACGGTGCCGCGCAGGCGGGCGCGGTCGTCGAGGTGGCGGCCGGTGAGGGTGCCGGACGCGCGCAGGCCCGGGACGTCGCCGGTGTAGCAGATGCGGCCGCCGTCGCTGCCGGCGCCGGGGCCGAGGTCGACGACGTGGTCGGCGATCGCAATGGTCTCCGGCTTGTGCTCGACGACCAGGACGGTGTTGCCCTTGTCGCGCAGCCGCAGCAGCAGGTCGTTCATGCGGGCGATGTCGTGGGGGTGCAGGCCGACGGTGGGCTCGTCGAAGACGTAGGTGACGTCGGTGAGGCTGGAGCCCAGGTGCCGGACCATCTTGACGCGCTGGGCCTCGCCGCCGGACAGGCTGGCGGACTCGCGGTCGAGGCTGAGGTAGCCCAGGCCGATCTCGACCAGGGAGTCCAGGGTGCCCTGCAGGGTGGCCACGAGCGGCGCGACCTCCTCGGCGTCGATGCCGCGGACGAAGTCGGCCAGGTCGCTGATCTGCATGGCGGCGCAGTCGGCGATGTTGCGCCCGGCGATGCGGCTGCCGAGCGCGGCGGCGTTGAGGCGGGCGCCGCCGCAGGCGGGGCAGGCGGCGAACACCACGGCGCGGTCGACGAACGCGCCGATGTGCTTCTGCATGGACTCTCGGTCCTTGTTGAGGTACAGGCGCCGCACCTTCACCAGCAGGCCCTCGTAGCTGGTGTTCATCCCGTTGCTCTTGATCTTGGTGGCGGGCTTGTTGAGGAAGTCGTCCCACTGCCGCTCGGTGTAGTCGCGCAGGGGGGTGTCGGGGTCGAACAGGCCGGAGTCGACGAACACCTTCCAGTACCAGGTGCCGACGCCGAAGTTGGGGACGGTGATGGCGCCCTCGTTGAGGGACAGGTCGCGGTCGACGAGCTCGCCGACGTCGATGCTGCTGACGCGTCCCAGGCCCTCGCATTCGGGGCACATGCCCTCGGCGTTGTTGAAGCTGAACATGCTGGAGGTGCCGACGTGGGGTTGGCCGAGGCGGCTGAACACGATGCGCAGCATGGCGTGGGCGTCGGTGGCGGTGCCGACGGTGGAGCGGGAGTTGGCGCCCATCCGCTCCTGGTCGACGACGATGGCGGCGGACAGGTTGCGCAGCGCGTCGACGTCGGGGCGGCCGAGGCTGGGCATGAACGACTGGATGAACGCGGTGTAGGTCTCGTTGATGAGCCGCTGGGACTCGGCGGCCACCGTGCCGAACACCAGGGAGGACTTGCCGGAGCCGGACACGCCGGTGAACACGGTGAGGCGGCGCTTGGGGATGTCGACGTCGACGCCGGCGAGGTTGTTCTCCCGGGCGCCGCGGACCTCGATGACGTCGTGGCGGTCGGCGGCCGCGCCGGAGCCCGCCCCGGCGGGCGCGGCGGGCGTGGCGGGGCTGGGTGGGGCGGTCATGGGCGTCGTCACTCCCGGCTTGATATTTTAGGGCGTAAAGAGATGTCGGATCGGATCAGTTTATGGCATAAGGAGATGCGGGTTGGTCGTCTTCGCCGGGCAGGGTGACGCCCGCCGCTCGATGCATCTGCTGTGGCGCGTCCGGGACGGCGCGGCCGGGGGGCCGCCGCGTCCCGGGCCGCGGCCGGGGCTGACCGTGGAGCTGATCGTGGACACGGCGATCGCCGTCGCCGACGCCGAGGGGATGGCGGCGCTGTCGATGCGGGCGGTCGGGGAGCGGCTGGGCCGCACCGCGATGGCGCTGTACACCTATGTCCCGGGCAAGGCGGAGCTGGTCGACCTGATGTACGACCGCGCGCAGGCCGAGCTGCCGGCCGGGTACGGCGCGGCGGGGGGCTGGCGGGCGGCGGTGGCGGCGTGGGCGGACGACACCTGGGCGCTCTACCTGCGGCATCCGTGGATGCTGGCGGTGTCGCAGGCGCGTCCGGTGCTGGGGCCGAACGAGTACCGGGCGCTGGAGGCGCTGCTGGGCGCGCTGTCGGGCGCGGGTCTGGCGGCGGGGGACGCGCGGCGCGCGGTGGCGACGCTGTCGAGCGTGGTGCGGGGCGCGGCGCGGATCGCGGCCGAGGCGCGGCAGGCGGCGGCCGCGACGGGCACGTCCGAGGACGAGTGGTGGTACGCGCGCAGCGGGGCGCTGGAGGAGGTCGCGCCGGACTTCGCGGCGCGGTTCCCGCGGGTGGCGCGGCTGAGCGCCGAAGGGGCCTTCGACGACGCGGCGTTCGACGCGGCCGCGCCGCGATCGGACTCCGCGGCGGACGGCTCCGCGGCGGACGGCTCCGCGGGGAACGCCCAAGGGGACGGGGATGCCGCGGAGCCGTCCGCCGCGGAGTCCGAT
>NZ_QHJN01000329.1:0-3325 GCF_003947565.1 Actinomadura sp. WAC 06369
GTGAAAGGTTGAGTCATATGTCCTCGGTAGAACGCCGCGGCAACCGTCGAGCGGAAGCGGCCCATAAGGCGGCCCATAAGCAGGTGACGCGCGGGACGGCCCGTGAGACGATCGTCGGGAAGACACAGCCGCGCCGCGGCGTTCTACCGAGGACATATGACTCAACCTTTCACCGCAGACCAGACCATGGACGAGCTCGAGCCGATGACCGGCGAGCTCGACCTCGAAGACCGGCGGGCACTGCGCCGCGTCGCCGGACTCTCCACCGAGCTGACCGACGTCACCGAGGTCGAATACCGTTCCCTGCGACTGGAGCGGGTCGTCCTGGTGGGCGTCTGGACCGAAGGCACCGCCGAGGCCGCCGAGAACTCGCTGCGCGAGCTCGCGCTGCTCGCCGAGACGGCCGGCTCCGAGGTGCTCGAGGGCCTCGTGCAGCGGCGCTCCCGCCCCGACCCCGCCACCTACATCGGATCCGGCAAGGCCGCCGAACTGCGCGACGTCGTCATCGCGACCGGCGCCGACACCGTCATCTGCGACGGCGAGCTCGCCCCGAGCCAGCTCCGCCACCTGGAGGACACCGTCCAGGTCAAGGTCATCGACAGGACGGCCCTGATCCTCGACATCTTCGCCCAGCACGCCAAGAGCCGCGAGGGCAAGGCGCAGGTCGAGCTGGCGCAGCTCGACTACCTCCTGCCCCGCCTGCGCGGCTGGGGCGGCAACCTGTCCCGGCAGGTCGGCGGCCGCGCGGCCGGCGGCGTCGGGATCGGCGGCCGCGGCCCCGGCGAGACCAAGATCGAGCTGGACCGGCGGCGGATCCGCACCCGGATGGCCAAGCTGCGCCGGCAGATCGCCGAGATGTCCAAGTCGCGCGACACCAAGCGCGGCGGCCGGCGCCGCCACGAAGTGCCGGCGGTCGCCATCGCCGGCTACACCAACGCGGGCAAGTCGTCCCTGCTCAACCGGCTCACCGGCGCCGGGGTGCTGGTGGAGAACGCGCTGTTCGCCACCCTCGACCCCACCGTCCGGCGCGCCGAGACCCCCGGCGGCCGCGCCTACACGCTGGCCGACACCGTCGGGTTCGTCCGGCACCTGCCGCACCAGCTCGTCGAGGCGTTCCGCTCGACGCTGGAGGAGGTCTCCGACGCGGGCCTGATCCTGCACGTCGTGGACGGCTCCGACCCCGAACCGGAGGCGCAGATCGCCGCCGTCCGCGAGGTCCTGCGCGAGATCGACGCCCACGGCATCCCCGAGCTCATCGTCATCAACAAGGCGGACGCCGCCGACGGGCTCGCGCTCGCCCGGCTGCAGCGCCGCGAGCCGAACAGCGTCGTCGTCTCCGCCCGCACCGGGTTCGGCATCGACGAACTGCGCGCCGCGATCGAGGCCGGGCTGCCCGGTCTCGAGGCCGAACTGCACGTGCTCGTCCCGTACGAGCGCGGCGACCTCGTCGCGCAGGTGCACGAGCGCGGCGAAGTCCTCAAGCAGGAGCACGTCGCCGAGGGCACGCTGCTGCACGCGCGGGTCCCCGACGATCTCGCAGCCGACCTCGCCCGCTTCGAGGCCGCGCCCGCCTGACCCCGCGCCCGCACCGCGTACGCGAACCCCGCCGGACACCGTCCGGCGGGGTTTTCGGTCGAGAAACCGCTGAATTGAGGCCATTCCAGAATGGACGCACGGTCGCCGTACGGTGACAGGTTCGCCAATCGACTTGACGGTGCGGTCGAATTCCGTACGGTCATAGGGCTATGGGCGAGGCGACGTGCCGTCGATGAAAGGTTGTCTGACGGGCCTTCGGTGCACTACCGTGACGGAACCGATATCTCCGGTCTCGTTGCCTGTGGTGGCCGCACGGCCACCCGACCCTCCAGCGGTGAATCGCCGGCACCCAGTCGGCGTTTCGGATCGAGAGCAGGTGGACCACTTCATGGCGTCCGGTACGTCGTCTCATCAGGGCCGGTGAACCAATGACGGTACGGCTGTTGACGAACATCGGCAGGCTCTGGACGGGCACCGACGTCTGCAGCAACGCCGCCGTGCTCATCCACGACGACCGGATCGTCTGGGCCGGCCCGGCGTCCGACCTCCCGCAGAGCGTCCCCGGCGTCATCGACGACATCGTCGACGTCGACCACGTGGAGAACCTCGGCGGCGGCCTCGTCACCCCCGGGCTCATCGACGCCCACGCCCACCCCGTCTACGCGGGGAACCGCTGGGCCGAACTCGCCATGCGCACCAGCGGCTCGTCCCACTCGGCCATCGCGGCCGCCGGCGGCGGCGTCAACTCGACCGTCACCGTCACCCGCGGCACCGACCCCTGGACCCTGTGCAACGGCGTCCGCGAACGCCTCCGCCAGTGGATCATCGGCGGGACCACCACCGTCGAGGCCAAGACCGGCTACCACCTCACCCGCGACGGCGAACTCGCCGACATCCGGATGCTGCGCTCCCTCGAGTCCGAGCCCTCGATGCCCCGCATCCACGCGACGTTCCTCGCGGCCCACATCCTCCCGCCCGAGTTCTTCGGCCGCCGCCGCGACTACATCGAAGCCGTCCGCCTCTGGGCCGGCGACGCCGCCGTCGCGGGCGCCGACAGCATCGACGTCTACTGCGACGAGGGCCACTTCACCGCCGAGGAGGCCCGCGCCCTCCTGCTCACCGGCAAGCGCGCCGGCCTGAAGGCCCGCATGCACGCCTGCGCCAACGAGCGCGTCGGCGCCGCCCAGGTCGCCGCCGAGGTCGGCTGCGCCTCCGCCGACCTGCTCACCCAGGCCAACGACGACGACATCAAGGCCCTCGCCCACGCCGGCGTCACCGCCACCGTCTGCCCCGGCAGCGCGCTCAACAGCAGCCGCGCCCCCGCGCCCGTCCGGCAGATGCTCGACCGCGGCGTCACCGTCGCCCTCGGCACCGACCACAACCCGGGCCAGTGTGGCATCACCTCCATGCCGCTGGTCATCGGCCTCGCCGTCGCCATGTTCGGCCTCAGCGTCACCGAGGCGCTCCGCGCCGCCACCCTCGGCGGCGCCGCCGCCCTCCGCTACGGCGACCGCGGCTCCCTCGCCCCCGGCATGCTCGCCGACATCGTGCTCTGGGACGCCGACCACGAGGGCGCCTTCGCCTGGGCCTTCGGCCTCCGCGCCCAGCGCGTGTGGCGCGGCGGCGTCCCCGTCCAGCCCTGACCCCCGGCGAAGTTATCCACAGCCCCTGATTCCCGGACGGCGTCCCGCCGCGGGCTCCTAACGTCGGCGGCATGAAGGCCACCGACCGCCTCCAGGCACTCGTCGCCCCCGTGCGGGACGCCGTCCGGGAATCAGGGGCTGTGGAT
>NZ_QHJN01000330.1:0-3226 GCF_003947565.1 Actinomadura sp. WAC 06369
TGAGCAAGAAAGAGATCATCCGATGCCTCAAACGCTACATCGCCCGCGAGGTCTACCACGCCCTGGTCCCACCAGCAACCACCGTCAACGGCCTTGATCTAGCCGCTTGACATCTATAGGAGCATCCCGCCGACCCCGCCGGGCCGACCGTCCGGGCCCCGGCCCTCCGCACCGCCGGACCCGGACGGCCGAGCCCGTCCGGCCGGCCGGACGGCCGCACCCGGGCGGTCAGGCCGGCGGGGCGCCGGACGCGGCCAGCATCTCCAGGTAGTGCGGATTGCTCATGATCCCCAGCACGTTCCCGAACGGATCCACCACCGACGCGGTGACGAACCCCTCCCCGCGCACCGTGATCCCCTCGTGCACGGTCGCGCCCAGCTCCAGCAGCCGCCGCAGCGCCCCCTCCAGGTCGTCCACGTGCCAGCTCAGCAGCACCCCGCCCGGCCCCGGCGCGTGCCCCGGCGGCGCGAACCGCGCGTCGATCAGCCCCAGCTCGTCCAGCCGGTCGCCGATCCGGAACTCGTAGTACCCGACCGTCCCGTCCGGGCCCGCCTTGCTGAAGTACGGCTCGGTCCCCAGCAGCTCGGCGTACCAGCGGCGCGCCGCCTCCAGGTCGTCCGCCCACAGGCTCACGTTCGCCATCCCTCGCAGCATGTCCCCGCTCCTTCCGCTCGTCCCCGCCGGACGCGACGCCCGCACCCGGCCCGACGTCTCCGACGCTATGCCCGCATCAGGTCGGCGAACGTCCTAATGGGACGGCAGGATGGAAGCCATGCGCGACCCTTCCGGCAGGCTGCTGCGGCTGCTGTCCCTCCTGCAGACCCCACGCGAATGGCCGGGCGGCGAGCTCGCCGAGCGCCTGGGCGTCACGCCCCGCACCGTCCGCCGCGACATCGAGCGGCTCCGCGACCTCGGCTACCCCGTGCACGCGGCGCGCGGCAGCACCGGCGGCTACCGGCTCACCGCCGGAACCGCGATGCCCCCGCTGCTGCTGGACGACGACGAGGCCGTCGCGATCGCGATCGGGCTGCGCACCGCCGCCGCGGCCGCCGTCACCGGCGTCGCCGACAGCGGCCCCCGCGCCCTGGCCAAGCTCGAGCAGGTCCTGCCGCCCCGGCTGCGGCACCGCGTCGCCGCCCTCGCCGAAGCCGCCGTCGCCCTGCCCGCGCAGGACGCGCCCGCCGCCGACCCCGGCGTCCTGTCGGTCCTCGCCGCCGCCTGCGTCACCGGCGAGGACGTCCGCTTCGCCTACACCGCCGCGGACGGCGGCACCGGCCGCAGGCTGGCGCAGCCGCACCGCCTCGTCGCCGCCGGCCGCCGCTGGTACCTGGTCGCCCACGACGCCGACCGGGACGCCTGGCGCACCTTCCGCGCCGACCGCATCACCGAGGTGCACCGCAGCGGCATCCGCCGCCCCGCCCGCCGCCCGCCCGGCGGCGCCGACGCGGTGACCTGGGCGATGGACGCCCTGGCGGGCGGCTCGGGCACCATCCGCGCCCGCCTGCTGCTGCACGCCCCGATCGAGGAGGCCGCCCCGCGCGTCACCGCCTGGCAGGGCGTCCTGGAACCGGCCGGCGACGGCGCCTGCCTGCTGCACACCCACGGCGACACGCTGTGGTTCCTCGCGCACCGCATCACCGCGCTGCCCCTGGACTACACGCTGCTCGACCCGCCCGAACTCGCCGGGACGCTCACCGAGATCGCCGAGCGGGCCGCCCGCGCCGTCCGCCCCCGCCCGGACCCGCCGCCGGCGGCCGGACGAACCGAGCACTGAAACGGCCCCGCGCCCGGCCCCGCGCCCGGCCCGCGTCCCGCCCGCGTTCGCCCGGGGCGGGCCGCGGTCAGTCCGCGGTGTCGCCCAGCGACTCCAGCAGCGTGCGCAGCGTGTCCGCCAGCCGTTCCCGCTCCGCGGGCTCCAGTCCCGCCAGCAGCCGCGCCTCGTTCCGCACGTGCAGCCCGACGACCTCGTCCACCAGCGCCAGCCCGTCCCCGGTCAGCCGGATCCGCACCGACCGGCGGTCGCCGGCGTCGCGGACCCGCCGCACCAGCCCCCGCGCCTCCAGCCGGTCGATCCGGTTGGTGATCGCCCCCGAGGTGACCATGGACGTGCGCAGCAGCGCCCCCGCCGTCAGCTCGTACGGGGCGCCGGAGCGGCGCAGCGTCGCCAGCACGTCGAACTCCCAGTTCTCCAGCCCGTGCCCGGCGAAGAACTCCCGCAACTCCCGGTTCAGCAGCAGCTGCAGCCGGGAGATCCGCCCGATCACCCCCATCGGCGCCACGTCCACGTCGGGCCGCTCGCGCCGCCACTGCGCCAGGATGTCGTCCACCGCGTCCGCCATCGCCCCTCCTATCTCAACGTTGAGATTATCAACGGGCGCCGAACGGCGGGCGCGAACGGCGCGGCCGCTCCCGCGGGACGGCCGGCCCTACCCGGCGGGCGGGACCGGATGGTTCGCCCGCAGCAGGCCGTGCGGATCGAGCCGGGCCCGCAGCGCGGCCAGCCGCCCGCGGTCGGCCGCGGCGAACGCCGAGCGGACCTCGTCCGCGTCCAGCGGGCCGAAGGAGAAGTTCAGCGAGCACCCCAGCGCGTCGCCGGCGAACGGCGCGAGCGCGTCCCGGTGCGCCGCGCCCGCCAAATCCTCCTCGCCCGGCCCCACCGGCGACAGAACCGTCACCGCGAACGCCGCGTCCCGATGCCCCACGGCGTTCGGGACCTGCGGCCCGCGCGCCAGGGCGCCGCCCAGATGCCGCACGCCCGCCACGGTCATCACCGGCGCCGACGGCCCCGCCGCCTTCGCCAGCCCCGCCAGCGCACCGGAGTCCAGGTCGCCGACCAGGACGTTGCGCCCCCGGTAGGCGTGCGGCTCGGCGGGCTCGTCGAACACCGTTCCGGACTCGGCGAACGGCAGCTCGCGCAGCGTGTCCGACAGCACCGGCCCGAGGGCGCGCAGCGGCTCGGCCAGCCGGCTCCCCTCCGCCGCCGGCCCGGCGTAGGAGACGGCGACCTGCGCGACCTGCCGGCCGCGCAGCGGCGGGGGCATCGCCGGCAGGTCGGGATAGGTCAGCGTCGACACCGCCGAGGTCATCTCCTCGGGCGCCCCGGCCGCCCAGGCGCGCCGCGCCTCCAGCACGTCCGGAACCCGCTCGGCGTCGAACACCAGGCCGCCGCCGAAGATCCGGGCGACCGGGAACAGGGCGACCTCCATCCCGGTGACCACCCCGAACC
>NZ_QHJN01000331.1:0-3146 GCF_003947565.1 Actinomadura sp. WAC 06369
CCCCTCCCCCGCCCCCTTCGACACGGGGGAGAGGGCGGGGGAGGGGAAGCGGAGGCTCAGGACTGGCCGGGCCGGCTCATCCCCGTCTCGTAGGCGTACACCACCGCCTGCACACGGTCGCGCAGCCCCAGCTTCGCCAGCACGTTCCCCACATGCGTCTTCACCGTCGTCTCGCTGACCACCAACTCCGCCGCGATCTCCGCGTTCGACTGCCCGCGCGCCACGTGCGCCAGCACCTCCCGCTCCCGCTCGGTCAGCGTGTCCAGCCCCGGCGGCGGCGCCGAGTCCCGCGCCGCGGGAAGCCGCGTCGCGAACTTGTCCAGCAGCCGCCGCGTCACGCTCGGCGCCACGATCGCGTCACCCGCCGCCACGATCCGGATCGCCTGCACCAGGTCCTCCGGCGGCGAATCCTTCAGCAGGAACCCGCTCGCCCCCGCACGGACCGCCTCGATCACGTACTCGTCCAGATCGAACGTCGTCAGGATCAGCACCCGCGGATCGTGCGACGCCGCACCGTCCCGGATGATCCGCCGCGTCGCCTCGATCCCGTCCACGCCCGGCATCCGGATGTCCATCAGCACCACGTCCGGCAGCAGCGACCGCGTCAGCTCCACCGCCGCCGCGCCGTCCCCGGCCTCGCCCACCACCGCGATGTCCGGCTCGGCCTCCAGAATCAGCCGGAAACCCGTCCGCAGCAGCGGCTGGTCGTCCACCAGCAGCACCCGCACCGCGCTCATCGCGCCGCCCCGTCCATCGTCCCGGCTCCTCGCCTCACACCGTTCACCACCGGCATCCGCCGCCCGACCCCGATCCGTCCGCTCCCGGCCCGGCCACTCCCGAACCGCCGCCCGCCGCCGGCCCGCTCACCGCCGGCCCCCTCACGCCTGCTCATGCCCGTCCCCGCTCATGCCCGACAACCTACGCCTCCAGCGGGAAACGGGCCCGCACCCCGAAACCGCCGCCGACCCGCGGCCCGATCCGCAGCTCGCCACCGTACAGCGCCACCCGCTCGTACATCCCGACCAGCCCGTGCCCCGGACGCGCCTCGTCCCCCGCCATGATCGTCGCCGTCCCCGGCCCGTCGTCCTCGATCTCCACCGTCAGATGATCATCGGTGTAGTACAGCCGCACCCACGCCCGCGCCTGCGCCCCCGCGTGCTTCAGCGTGTTCGTCAACGCCTCCTGGATCAACCGGAACGCCGCGACGTCCACCCCCGGCGACGGCGTCCGCGCCTCACCCTCGATCCACAGCTGCACCGACAACCCCGTCTCCCGCACATGGTCCAGCAACTCGCCCAGATCACCCAGCCCCGGCTGCGGCGCCAGCTCGCCCCCCGCCCGCTCCATGTCCCGCTCCGTCCGCAGCACCCCCACGATCCGCCGCATCTCGCTCAGCGCCGTCCGCCCCACCTCCTCGATCGTCGACATCGCGTCCCGCGCGCTGTCGGCGTCCCGATCGATGATCCGCCGCGCCGCCCCCGCCTGCACCGTCATCACGCTCACATGATGCGCCACCACATCGTGCAGCTCCCGCGCGATCCGCGAACGCTCCTCGATCCGCGCCGCCCGCGCGTCCGTCCCCCGCGCCCGCTCCAACCGCGCCGCCCGATGCTCCAACTCCGCGAAATACGCCCGCCGCAACCGCAGATTCCGCCCCAGCATCCACACACCGATCACCAGGGCGCAATCCGTCAAGAACACCATCGGCGACATCGGAACCGGCAACGCCACCAGCAGCACCACGAAATACACGACCGCCAGCACCCCGCCGAGCGCGCTCTGCGCCAACCCCCGATGCGCCGCCACCCCGTACACCGCCACCAGGAACGCCACCACATCCGGCACCGACGGCGGATACCCCAGCGCCGCCAGCACCGCCCCGCCCGCCACGATGAACAGCAGCACCGGCAGCGGCGCCCGCCGCCGCCACGTCAGCGCCATCGCCACCACCGCCACCAGCGCACCGCACAGCACGTCGGGCGGCGTGAACACCGACCCGTACCCCTCCGCCCCCACATCGGAGAGGTACAACTGCGGCAGCCCCACCAGCAGCAACCCAGCCGCCAGCAGCGCGTCGGCGGCCGACGGACGCGCCTGCAACCAGGCGCGGAAGGCGAGAAGACCACGGATGCGGGGTGACACGATTCTCACCCTAGGACGTCACGCCAGGTCGAGACCCCTCCTGAACGCGGATCTGCGGTCATCCCCAAGAAGGAGACCGCACCGCCCCGACCGACCCGCACGGGCTACAGATCGTCCCGCTCACGCGCCGCACCGCCCGGCACCGCCGCGGCCCCGCCCTCCAGATCGGCCGGCGACGGACGCCCCACCGGCACCACCGGCAACGGCGGGGGAGTGCCCCCGAACTCCGGGCACCGCTCGCGATGGTCGCACCAATCGCACAACCGCCCCCGCCGCGACCGCCACTCCCCGGTGTCCATCGCCCGCCGGATCGCCTCCCACAGCGCCTCCACCTTCCGCTGCGTCGCCCGCAGATCCGCCTCGTCCGGCTCGTACCGCAGCACCTCGCCGTTCCCCAGATACATCAACTGCAGCAACCGCGGCACCCGCCCCCGCAGCCGCCACAACACCAGCGCATAAAACTTCATCTGGAACAGCGCCCGCGCCTCGAAATCCGCACGCGGCGCCGTCCCCGTCTTGTAATCCACGATCCGCACGTCACCCGTCGGCGCCACGTCCACCCGGTCGATGTACCCCCGCAGCTTCAACCCCGAGTCCAGCACCGTCTCCACGAACAACTCGCGCTCCGCCGGCTCCAACCGCCGCGGATCCTCCAACGTGAAATACCGCTCCACCATCCGCCGCGCCTGCGCCAGCCACTCGTCCCGCTCGGCGTCCCCCGCCTCACCCTCCCCGAACAACCCCGCCAGCTCCGGCTCCGCCTCCAGCAGCCGCTCCCACTCCGGCCCCAGCATCGCCAGCGCCGCCTCCGGCGTCCGCCCGCCCGTCGGCAGATCGAACAACCGCTCCAGCACCGCGTGCACCAGCGTCCCCCGCACCGCCGCCGCACTCGGCCGCTCCGGAATCCGATCGATCACCCGGAACCGGTACAGCAGCGGACACGTCATGAAATCGCCCGCCCGCGACGGCGACAACGACCCCACCACCGGCACACCCCCCGGCCC
>NZ_QHJN01000332.1:0-3032 GCF_003947565.1 Actinomadura sp. WAC 06369
GCGCCGACCCGCCCGTGAACCCGCCCGCGGACCCGCCGCGCAGATGGTCCGCCGCGGGCTCGCCGCGCAGACGGCCCGCGCCGCCGACCCGCCCGCGGACCCGCCCGTGGACCCGCCCCGCGGACGCGCCACGCGGATGGTCCGGCCGTGGACCCGCCGCGGGCTCGCCGCACAGGCGGCTGCGTGGCCGATGTGTCGTGGACGTGCCGTGCGGACGACCCGTGCGGATGGCCGGCGTGGCCCCGTGAGCGGGTCGGCCGGAGATCGCCCACGCCCGTTTCGTCCCCGTACTACCCTGGGGGTTTCCGGGGGACGCCCCGGACGTCCGCGCCCCCGCCGCGGTGAACGCAACCGAGAAGGATCCCCCGACGCATGACCGAGGACGTCCCGGGCTACCGGGTGGTGGAACAGGTCGGCGAGGGCGGCTTCAGCGTCGTGTACCGCGCGCACCAGGAGCGCCTCGACCGCATGGTCGCCCTCAAGGTGCTGTCGATCAGCGCCGTCGACGACGCCGCGATGCGGCGCTTCCAGCGCGAATGCAAGATCACCGGACGGCTGTCGGGGCATCCCAACATCGTGACCGTGCTCGACACCGGCACGGCCCGCTCCGGCCGCCCCTACATCGCGATGGAGTACTTCGAGCACGGCGCGCTGTCCGACCGGCTCGCACGGGAGGGCCCGCTCGGCGTCGCCGAGGTGCTCCGCGTCGGCGTCAAGACGGCGGGCGCGCTCGCCGCCACCCACGAGACGGACGTGCTGCACCGCGACGTCAAGCCGCAGAACATCCTGCTGTCCCGATACGGCGAGCCCGCGCTCGCCGACTTCGGCATCGCGCGGCTGGTCGACTCCTTCGACGCCACCCACACCCAGGCGTTCACCCCGCACCACGCCGCGCCCGAGATCCTGCAGGGCGGGCAGCCCGGCGTCGGCGCCGACATCTACTCGCTCGGCTCGACGCTGTACCAGCTCCTCGCCGACCGGCCCGCGTTCAAGGGCCCGCCCGGCGAGGGCATCGCGTTCCTGATGCTGCGCATCATGAACGAGGCGCCGCCGGCCATCCCCCGCCCGGACGTGCCGCGGCGGCTGCAGGAGGTCATCGGACGAGCGATGGCGAAGACGCCCGAGCAGCGGTTCGGCAGCGCGGTCGAGTTCGCGCAGGCCCTGCAGAAGGTGCAGGCCGAACTGGGGCTGCCCGTCACCGACGTGGCGCACAGCGGCATGTCCACCCTGCCGCACCCGACGGGTGCCGGACCGGTGCCGTTCTCCGACACCGGCGGGACGTTCCCCGCGACCGGGCGGCCGTCGTTCCCCGACGCCTCGGGCCCGCCGCCCGTCCCGGAGTGGGCGCCGACGGCCCGCGGGCCCGCGCCGGCCCTCCCGGGCCCGGCCGCCCCGGCGCCGAACTCCGACACCTCGCCGTGGCACCCGGGCGCCGCGCCGTCCCGTCCGGAGTACGCGTACGACGGGGCCCCGCAGCCGCACCCGACCGCACCGCCCGCACCGCACACGGGGCCGCAGGACGGGCCGTCCCGCGGGCTGATCGTCGCCGTGTGCGTCGCGCTCGTCGGCGGCCTCGCGCTCGGCGTCGGCGCGCTCATCGCGTCCGGCGGCGAGCACCCGAGGTCGCGGACGCCGGCCGCGGGCGGCGGCGACCCGGCGCCACCGGCGTCGTCCGCGCCGCCCGAGCCGATCAGCGCCGAGCAGATCGCCGCCGCGCGCCCGCAGGGGCTGCGGGCCGCGGCCGCGGCGAACGGCGCGGTGCTCGCCTGGAAGCTCCCCCCGGCCGCGCGCGAGCTCCCGCTGCTGATCCAGCGGGACCCCGCCGGTTCGGAGCCGATCAAGTCGGTGGCCCCCGGCTCGACGAAGACGGCCGTCTCGCCGCTCGTGCCGAACGAGGACAACTGCTTCCGGATCGGCGCGGTCCTGCGCGTCAACCAGGGTGCCTCCCCGGACGTGGCCTGGTCGAAGGTCGCCTGCGTGCAGCAGGCCCGGAGCTGATCCCGGAACCGCGAAGGCCCCGTCCCGGGGAGCGGGACGGGGCCTTCGACCGCGGGCGGCGCGGAGGGCGGCTCAGCCGGCGCACTCCCAGATCGGCGGCCCCGCGAGGACATCCCAATTGCCCGATGTGTAGGTGTCCGCAAGGTAGTTGAGGATGTAGCCGGTTTTCCCCTTCCACGTGATCTGCGTGTAGGTGTTACCGGAGTAGTTCTTGTCCGAGGGGTGGGTGTAGGCGGCGCCCTTCACCTGGCAGTGAACGGTGATGCTGTCGCCGTTATTGTTGACCATTTCCCCAACAACGGCACCATTGTGGCCATCCGGCGTTGCGCGGATGTAACCGGTCGAGTTCTGGTTGAGGATGACCTTGTGCGCCTGGTCCGGTCCCTCCAACTGGACGTCGACGGTGGTGCCCGAGCCGGCTTCGGCGGCGTTCATGGAGGTGACCGTGAACGTGTAGGCGCCGTTCGTCCAGATGTCGGTGAGGGCGGTGGACGTTCCGGTGACGACCTTCGAGCCCGAGACGGGGCCGGTCCACTCGACCTTGTACCGGGACGCACCGCCGCCCGCGGGTGCGGCCCACGTCACCGCGGTGCCGGACGACGTCGCCTTCGCGGCCACGTTCGTGGGGGCGCCCGGCGTCAGGCACGGGCGCACGGGGTCGCTGGGCGCGGAGAGGACCTCCTTCGCCCGCCCTTGGGGGTCGGTGTAGCGGACGGCCACGCGGAACGTGTACTCCTGCCCGCAGTCGCCGCCGGTCACGGTGAAGGCGGGCGGGGCGTTCGGCGCGATGGCGGCGGGGGTCGCGGTGAGGCCGGCCGGGAGGTCCTTGAGCGTGTAGCCGGTGATGCGTTCGCCCTGGGAGGGCTGGAACGAGACCTGCATGGTCCCGTCGCCCGGCGCGACCGCGAGGTTGGACGGGGCGGTGGGCGCGCCCGGCTCCCCGCGGGAACCGGCGGCGCTCGCCGCCGGCCCCCTCCTCGCGGTCCTTGTCGACGGCCTGGGTCTCACCGCCGCGGTCGATGACGACGGCGCCC
>NZ_QHJN01000333.1:0-3005 GCF_003947565.1 Actinomadura sp. WAC 06369
CGCGCCCGTCCAGGACGAACGCGACGTGCGCGGCGCGGTCGAGCATCAGCGGGCTCGTGGTGCACACCACGGTGGTGCGGCCCGCGCGCGCTTGGCCGAGGCGGTCGGCGATGCGTGCCTCGGTGTGCGCGTCCACCGCACTGGTGGGCTCTACCAGGATGAGCACCTCCGGGTCGGCGGCCAGCGCGCGCGCAAGGCGGAGGCGCTGCTGCTGCCCGCCGGAGAACTCGCGGCCCGCCTCGGCGACGCGCGCGTCCGGGCCGGACGACGCGACGATGTCCGCCGCGCTCGCGGCCCGCAGCGCGGGTTCCAGGTCGACGGGGCCGCGCGCGGGGGTGAGCGCCTCGGTCAGCGTCCCGGCGAACAGCCGGTCCTCATTGACCGCGACGACGATGCGGTCGCGCAGGTCGCCGAGGCGGTGCAGCGGCACGCCGCCGGCGTCGACGCGGCCGGGGGCGTAGCCGCCGAGCCGGTCCGCGATCGCGCGGGCGTCCTCCGGGCGGGCCGCCGCGATCGCGGTGAGCCGCCCGGGCCGCACGACCAGGCCCGAGTCGACGTCCGTGAGCGCGCCGGTCGCCGCGGCCGGCGCGGCCGGGCCGCCCCCGGCCGCGCGCTCGGGGGCGATGTCGAGGAGGCGCACCACCCGTTCGGCCGCGACCAGACCCCGGGTGATCTTCCCCGCGGCCTCGCCGAGCGTCCGCAGCGGGGTGATGAGGGCGACGGCGTAGCCGTAGAACGCCACGAGCTGCCCCGCGGAGATCGTCCCCTGCACGGCGAACCGGGCGCCGACCCACGTCACCAGCGCGATCAGCAGGCCCGGCAGCAGCACCTCGGCGCCGCTCAGCCGGGACTCGGCGCGGGCGGCGGCCACCCCGGCCGCGCGGACCCGCTCGGACTCGGCGGCGTAGCGGCCGGCGAACAGCTCCTCCCCGCCGACGCCGCGCAGCACGCGCAGCCCCGCGACGAGGTCGGTCGCGCGGGTGTTGAGCTCCCCGACCCGCTCCCGGTGCTCCTCCTCGCGCTCCCGGTACGGCCGCAGCAGCGGCGCCGCGAGGGCCAGGATCAGCGGGACGCCGACCAGGACGATCAGGCCGAGCGGCGGCGAGATCGCCAGCAGGATCGCGGCGACGGCGACGACCGCGACGACCGCGCCGCTGCCCCGCGAGACGATGTCGAGGGCGTCCCCGATGCCGGTCACGTCCGACATGCCGATGCTGACGACCTCCCCGGCGCTCATCCGCTTCTGCAGCGTCGCGCCGAGCCGCGTCGCGTGCCGGGTGACGAGCTGGATCGTCCGGTAGGCGGCGGCGAGCCAGTTCGCGACGGCGAACCGGTGGCGGGCGCCGCCCGCGGCCGCCTGGCACACCCCGACGAGGACCAGGACGCCCGACCACGCGGCCAGCGCCCCGGCGTCCCGCGCGGTCATGGCGTCCACGGCCCGGCCCAGCACCCCGGGGATCAACACGTACCCGAGCATCCACAGGACGCCGAGGGCCGCGCCGGCGGCCGCGGTGCGCCACTGCACGCGCAGCAGCCACAGGAGGTACCGGGCGGGAGAGCGGTGATCGGGATTGCCTGGATCTTTCTCCGGCAATGGCTTCACCACCGCAGGCTATGCAGGCCGCGGGCGGGGAATCGAGCGATTTTCCGGCCGCGCGCCACGACGCGCCCGGTGCGTCCCGTGGTAAGGAGACGCTAAGCTCTCACCGTACGGAGCGGGCTTCCCCAGCGCTCCATGAGCCGGGACCCTGGCGGTTAGGCAAAGGCCACCACCCCGGTGCGGCCGTCCGTCCGCGCGGTGAGCGCGCGGCATGCGGAGCCGTCCTGACGTTGCCAGTGCCCGTCGCCGGCCCTAACTCTTGGAAGCTTTGTGAGCGCCATCAGCCATCAGACGCGTCCCCCCGCCTCGGGAGCCGAGGATCGGGTGGACCTCCTCCTCATCGACGACACCCCCTCCGGCGTCCTCATGGTCGAGAAGCTGCTCGCCGACAGCGGCCTGGACGCCGACATCACCGTCGCCGCCGACCTGGCGACCGCCCGCCGCGCCCTCACCCGGCGGACGCAGTGCATCATCGTGGACCTGTCGGCGCCCGGCATCGACGACCGGATGGCGGGCCTGCGGGAGGTCCTGGAGATGTCCGGCACCGCCGCCGTCGTGGTGCTGACCGGCCTGGACGACGCGCACCTCGGGGTGCGGGCCGTCGCCGCGGGCGCCGAGGACTACCTGGTCAAGCAGGAGGTGGACGGGCCGCTGCTGGCCCGCGCCGTCCGGTACTCGATAGAGCGCAAGCGGGCCGAGGAGACCGAGCGGCGGCTCGTGGAGGCGCGGATCCTGCGGCGCGAGAACGCGCGGCTGGAGCGCGGGCTGCTGCCCGTCCCGCTGATCGACGACCCGTCGCTGCGGCACCACACCCGCTACCGGCCGGGCCGGCGGCGGGCGCTGCTCGGCGGCGACTTCTACGACACCGTGCAGACCGAGGGCGGCGCCGTCCACCTGATGATCGGGGACGTCTGCGGGCACGGGCCGGACGAGGCGGCGCTCGGCGTGCAGCTCCGGATGGCGTGGCGGACGCTCGTGCTGGCGGGGCACACCGGGGAGCAGCTGCTCGGCATCCTCGACAGCGTCCTCGGGCACGAGCGGCGCAACGAGGAGATCTTCACGACCCTCTGCATGATCACGATCGCGCCGTCCCGGCGGACCGCGCGGATGCACCTGGCCGGGCATCCGGCGCCGCTGCTGTTCCGCGAGGGCCCGGCCGGCTCGTACGACGTGTCGGCGCTGCCGGACTACGCGCACGGCCCGGCGCTCGGGCTGATCCCGGGCGCCGAGTGGCCGACGACGGAGATCGACCTCGGCGAGTCGTGGAGCCTGATGCTCTACACCGACGGGCTGATCGAGGGCCGGATCGGCGCGGGCCCGGACCGGCTCGGCACCGACGGCCTGGTGAAGCTCGCGCACGCGGCGCGCGGGACGGGCGCGACCGGCCGCGCGCTCATCGACGAGC
>NZ_QHJN01000035.1:0-55589 GCF_003947565.1 Actinomadura sp. WAC 06369
CGCCGCCGGCTGGCCCGCGAGGTCGACTCGATGCGGCGCGTGCACAGCCCCCACGTCGCCGAGATCCTCGACGCCGACGTCACCGCCGAGCAGCCGTACATCGTCACCCAGTACGTCCCGGGCCGCACCCTCGAAGAGATCGTCGAGGAGCACGGCGCCATCGACGGGACCGACCTGCAGCGCCTCGCGGTCGGGCTGGCGTCCGCGCTGTCGGCCATCCACGGCGCGGGCATCGTGCACCGCGACCTCAAGCCCGCCAACGTCATGCTGATGGACGGCGGCGAGCCCGTCGTGATCGACTTCGGCATCGCGCAGGCGGCCGACGCGACGCGGCTCACCGCGACCGGCATGGTGATCGGCACGCCCGGCTACCTCGCCCCCGAGATCATCGAGGGCCACGAGGCGGGCCCGCACTCGGACGTGCACGCGTGGGCGGGCACGCTCGCGTACGCCGCGACCGGCCGTCCGCCGTTCGGCTCCGGCACCTTCGAAGCGATCTTCTACAAGATCATGTCGGGGAGCCCGGACCTGGAGGGCGTGCCCGCGCCGATCCTGCCGGTGCTGCGCGCGGCGATCGCCCGCGACCCGTCCGAGCGGCCCAAGGCCGTCGACCTCGTCCAGCTCACCCGGCGGCTGCACTTCGACTCCACCGTCACCGACCAGACCCGCGTCGACCGGCACTACCCCGGCGCGGCGGCGGGTGCGGCGGGGGCCGCGGGCGCGGCGGCGGGTGCGGCGGCCGCCGGCGCCGTCGGCGACGACCCCGACCAGGCCGGGCAGTTCACCATGCCCCCGGGCGCGGGGGAGGGCGCCGACCGGACGGCGACGCCGCCGCCGATGCCCGCGCCGGCGCCCGTCCACGCCCAGCCGAGCGACTTCGTCGGCCAGCTGCCCCCGGCGGCGCCGCCGCCCGCACCGCCGCCGCCCGAGTACGCGCCCGGACCGTACGACCGGTACGGGGCGCCCGACCAGTACGGGCAGTACGGGCCGCAGGGCGGGTACGCGCAGCCGTACCCGCCGCAAGAGGGCTACCCCGAGCCGTACCCGCCGCGCGGCCAGTTGCAGCGGCGGCCGCCCGAGCAGCCGCCGCAGCACGACCCGCGCGCGGCCCTGGACGAGCGCACCCGCGACGACCGCGCCCGCGAAGACCGTGCCCGCGAAAACAGGGAAGCGCGCAAGCCCTACGGCTGGTACCGGATCATCAGCTTCCTGGTCCTGGTCGCGCTGCTCGGCTTCGCGAACATCGCGCCGCTGCTCGCCGTCGGCGTCACCCTCGGCGGGGTGCTGGTGCTGCGGATGGCCGACAAGGCCGCCAAGGGCATGGAGGGACGGCAGACCCGGCGCGGCCCGCGCACCGGCGACGCGTTCGCGGCGGCGATGCGGACGCCGCTGCACCTGCCGGGCGCCCTCACCATGACCGCGCTGCTGTCGGCGCTCAGCCTGCTCGCGGGCGTCGTCCTGCTCGCGGTCCTGATCTTCGCGGATCCCGACATGACCGCCTCCCGGGCCATCGCCTGGTCGGCGATGCTGGTGATCGTGCTGATGTCGCTGGCCCCGGGCAGCGGCGCGCCGCGCCGGCAGCTCGCCCGGGTCTGGGGCGCGCTCATGCCGCGCGCCGAGGCCGCCCTCATCGGCGCGCTGATCATCGGGATCTTCGCGGCCGTGCTCGTCGGCCTGTCCCGCCAGCAGCCCCCGGACACCACACCGCTGGACGGAATGAGCCAGAACCTGGAGAGCCTGCGCAGCGATGTCCACGACCTCGTCTCCGGGATCCCGTTCGTCTGACGGAGCCTGGAGCCCCCCGCCGGGACGCGCGGGGACCTGCCCGCGGCGATCGGCCCCTACCGTCCGCTGGAGCTGATCGGCGCGGGGGGAATGGGGCAGGTCTTCCGCGCCACCGACCCGCGCGGCGGCACGTACGCCGTCAAGATCCTGCACCCGCACCTGGTGGACCAGGGCGACTCGCGGGCCCGGCTGCGCCGCGAGGTCGAGACGATGGGCCGGGTCACCACCCCGCGCGTCGCCGAGATCGTCGAGTTCGACGTGGACGCCCGCGTCCCGTACATCGTCACCCGGTACGTCGAGGGCCGCGCCCTCCAGGACGCCGTCCGCGAGGGGCGCGTCGCGAACGGCGCGGCGCTGTGGCGGATCGCGGTCGGGACGGCCGAGGCGCTGGAGGCCGTCCACCGCGCGGGCGTCGTGCACCGCGACATCAAGCCAGGCAACGTCCTGCTGGAGGGCGGCGAGCCGGTCGTCATCGACTTCGGCATCTCGCAGGGCGTGGACGACACCCGCCTCACCCGCACGGGCGCCCGCGCGGGCACGTGGCGGTACCTGGCGCCGGAGCTGCTGGAGGGCCACGACGCGGGCCCGGCCGCCGACGTGTTCGCGTGGGCGGCGACCGTCGCGTACGCCGCGACCGGCCGCGACCTGTACGACGCGCCGAACGACGCGGCCGTCTGCCTGCGGATCATCCGCGGCGACCACGACCTGGGCGACGTCCCGGCGGAGCTGCGGCCGCTGCTGGAGGAGGCGCTCGCCGCCGACCCCGCCGCCCGGCCGTCCGCGGAGCACCTGGTGCGGCGGCTGCGGGCGCTGCGCCCCGACTCGATCGGGCTGCGCGCGTCCGGCGGCAGCCAGCCGTCCGTGCGGGGGCCGGTCCGGTCGCGGCCGCTCGAACCGATCGGCCCGTACCGGCCGCTGCAGCGGCTCGGGCGCGGCGGCATGGGCGAGGTGTTCCTCGCCCGCGCCGACGACGGCCGGATGGTCGCGGTGAAGATGCTGCACGCGGCGCTGCCCGCCGAGTTCCAGGCCCGCGACCGGCTGCGCCGCGAGGTCGAGGCGATGCGGCGGATCAGCAGCCGGCACGTGGTGGAGCTGGTCGACCACGACCTGGACGCCGAGCAGCCCTACATCGTCACCCGGTACGTCGAGGGCACCTCGCTGCTGGAGACCGTCAAGGGCCGCGGGCCGCTGCCCCGGGACGGGCTGCTGCGGCTCGCCGGGGGGCTGGCGGAGGCGCTCGCGGCGGTCCACGCGGCCGACAGCGTGCACCGCGACGTCAACCCCGGCAACGTGATGCTGGTCGCGGGCGCCCCGGTGCTGATCGACTTCGGCATCGCGTACCTGTCGGGCGCGACGCGGCTGACGCAGGGCCCGATGGGGACGCCCGGCTACGTGTCGCCCGAGGTGCTGGAGGGACGCCCGTCGGGCCCGCCCACGGACGTGTTCGGCTGGGCCGCGACGATCGCGTTCGCCGCGACCGGGCGCCGCGCGTACGAGGCGACGAGCCCGGCCGCGTTCGTCCGCCGGGTGCTGACCGGCTGGCCGGACCTGGCGGGCATCGAGCCCGACCTGAAGGAGGTCCTGGAGGACGCGCTGGCCCGCGACCCCGCCGACCGTCCGGACGCGCAGGAGCTCGCCGCCCGGTTCGCGAACCCGGGGTCGATCGCGCCCCGGCTCAACCTGCGGCCCGCACCGAAGCCGCAGCCGCGGCCGGAGCCGGAGCCCGAACCGCGGCCCCGTCCGGCGCCGCGGCCCCCCGCCGACCAGGTCGTCGCGGGCCGCGCCGCGTTCGCCCGGTCGGGGTTCGCGCTGACGGTGTCGGTGATCGAGGTGTCGCTGGCGGAGGCGAAGCGGGAGCTGGTCGCCGCCGAGCGCGCCCACGCGATGGGCGGGTCGTGGATCGAGCACGGGCACGCCGCCAAGTACGCGCAGATGGCGCTGGCCGCGGCCGGGCGCGCGGCGCGCGACGCCCAGACCGGCACGGGCATCCCCGCGAACGGGCCGCGCCTCGCCGAGATCTACCGGGCCGCGAGCCTGTACGGCAGGCACGCGCAGGCCGTCCTGCAGAAGCAGCCCGTGATGCCGGGGCAGTTCGTGGACGTGCGGCGGGTCGTCGGGCTGCTGAACGGCGCCCGGTTCACCCGCGTCCGGTTCAAGGAGGGCTACGACCCGGCCGAGGTGGACGAGTTCGTCGCGCGGGCCCTCGGCTGGCTCACCGGCGACCGCCGCGCCCTCGCCGAGGTGATCGGCGCCGACGACGTCCGCGCCCGGACGTTCACGCTGCGCCGCCTCCGCGAGACCTACGTGAAGGCGGAGGTCGACGCGTTCCTCGCCGCGCTCGAGACGGAACTGCGCCGCACCGGCTACGCATGACCGCGCGGTCCGGGACGCGGGCGGCGGAGATCGGTAGGGTGCCGACCATATGATCGGCGAACACATCGGCCCGTACCGGCTGCTTTCCTCGCTGGGGGACGGGGCCGTCCACCGCGCCACCGGCCCGGACGGCCGCGACGTGGCGATCCGCGCGCTGCCCGCGGGCGCCGCGCCCGACATCGCGCGGATGCGGGAGGTGCGCAGCCCGTACGTGGTGGACGTCCTAGACGGCGAAGCCGCCCTTGACGCTGCCGGCGAAGCCGGCTGTGAAGCTGCCGGCGAAGCCGCCCTCGACGCGGCCGGCGCGGGCTACGTGGTGACGCGGCTGGTGCCGGGGCGGCCGCTCGCGGACGCCGTCGCGGAGCGGGGCCCGCTGCCGGGGGAGGCGCTGCACGGCCTGGCGCTCGGCCTCGCCAAGGCGGTCGCCGCGATCCACGGCGCGGGCCTCGCGCACGGCGACCTGCGTCCCGGGACGGTGCTGCTGGTGGACGACGCCCCCGTCGTCATCGACTTCGGGCTCGTCCCGGGCGCCGATCCGGCCGACGACGTCCGCGCGTGGGCCGCCGCGGTGCTGTTCGCGGCCGTGGACCCGGCCGCCGTCCCGGCGGGCCTGCGCCCGCTGGTGGAGGCCGCCGCGTCCGCCGACCGGGCGGCCCGCCCGACGTCCGCCGCGCTGGCCGCCGCGGTCGCGCGGCTGGAGCCGCCGCCCGGTGAGGGCCCGGCCGCGGCCGTCCCGCGCCCGGCGCCCGAGGCGATGCCCGCGCCGCCGGAGCCGGTCGCGCGGCCGGACGCGCCGCGGACGGAGACGGCGGGCGCGGGGACGGCGGGTGCGGGGGCGGCGGCGGACGCGCACCGGCTCGCCGTCGCGCAGGGCTGGGCCCGGCTGCTCGCCGCGATGGTCGTGGTGATCGCCGTGGGCGCCGCGATGATGATGCCGGTCGTCGGGCTGGTGCTGTCGCTGGCCGCGGTGACCTGGCTGCGCGCGGTCACGGCGGTGTCGTTCCGGGACTGGACGCTCGCGTTCGGCCGGACGCTGGCGACCGTCCCGTACGCGGCGGTGTGCACGGTCGCGGTGCCGCCCGCGCTGCTCGCCGCCACCGTGTTCGGCATCGAGATCGACGCGCTCGCCGCGTGCGCGTTCGGCGCGGGCGCGGGCGCGGCCGTGCTGTGGACGGCGCCGGGCGTGCGGGGGCCGCGGCGCAGGCTGGAGCGGATGTTCCTGCGGATCGCCGGGTCGCCGCGGACGATCGCGGGGCTCGGCGCGGTGCTCGCGGCGCTGACCCTGGCGGCGGTCGTGGGCGCGCTGTCGCTGACGCCGAGCTTCGCGCCGATGTACGGGCTGGCCGGCTGGCTGGAGAGCACCCTGGACCGGTTGCACGGCGCGTTCGACCGCTTCTGACGCGCCGCGGGGCCGTCCGGCGTGTGAGGTGCGTCACGTCCGATTTCTGAGTGAGACCGACATGCCGGGCGTCCCTCGGACGTGGGTAAGGTCTCACCACCTGGGATTTGCCGCTAGGCTACTCGCGGGTAACATTCGACTGGGCACGGCCGAAACGGGGACCCGGATCCGAAGGGCGTTCGGGTGTTTGGCAGGCTGTGACCAACGAAAACGCACGTCCGCGTCGACCCGTCATGGGCGGCGCCCCTCTGTCCGCTGCCCCAGCGGCCAACCGAGTGCAGGGAGGTCGGCCACCGGCCATGAACATCGTCGTCCTGGTGAAGCAGGTTCCCGATACGGAGAGCCCGCGCAAGCTGAAGTCCGATGACAGCACGCTCGACCGCGCTGCCGCGGACGGTGTCATCAACGAGCTCGATGAGTACGCCATCGAAGAGGCGCTGCGCATCAAGGAGGCCCAGGGCGGCGAGGTGACCGTTCTGACCATGGGCCCGGACAAGGCCACGGAGTCGATCCGCAAGTCGCTGGCCATGGGCGCCGACAAGGCCGTCCACCTCGTCGACGACGCCCTCACGGGCTCCGACGCGCTGCAGACGTCCTACGCGATCCAGCAGGCCCTCGGCCGCACCGAGTTCGACCTGGTCGTCCTCGGCTCGGAGTCCACCGACGCGCGCACCGGCGTGCTCGCCGCCATGCTGGCCGAGCGGCTCGGCGTCCCGCAGCTCTCGCTCGCCAACAAGGTCGAGATCGAGGGCTCGTCCATCAAGATCCAGCGGCAGACCGACTACGGCTACGACAAGGTCGAGGCGACCCTGCCGGCCGTGGTCAGCGTCGTCGAGAAGATCAACGAGCCGCGCTACCCCTCCTTCAAGGGGATCATGGCGGCCAAGAAGAAGCCGGTCGAGACGCTCGGCATCGCCGACGCCGGCATCGACGCCGCGCAGGTCGGCGTCGCGAACGCGGCCACCGAGGTGGTCGACTTCGCCGACGCCCCGCCGCGCGCGCAGGGTCAGATCGTCACCGACGAGGGCGACGGCGGCGCGAAGATCGCCGAGTTCCTCGCGTCGAAGAAGTTCGTCTGACCGGGGAAGGGGATTCAAGAACCATGGCTGAGATTCTCGTCCTCGTCGACCACGTCGACGGTGAGGTCAAGAAGGTCACCCTCGAGCTGCTGACGCTGGCGAACCGCCTCGGCGAGGCCGCCGCCGTATGGGTCGGCCCCGGCCACGAGAACGCCAAGGACAGGCTCGCCGAGTACGGCGCCGGCAAGGTCTACGTGGCGGCCGACGAGGAGCTCACCTCCTACGTCGTCGCCCCGAAGGCGGCGCTGCTCGCCCAGCTCGTGTCCGAGAAGTCCCCGGCCGCCGTGCTCGTCGCCGCCACCGGCGAGGGCAAGGAGATCGCCGGCCGGCTCGCGGTGAAGACCGGCTCCGGCGTGCTCACCGACGTCGTGGACGTCACCGACGGCTTCGTCGCCGAGCACTCGATCTTCGGCGGCGGCGTCATCGCGCACGCCAAGGTCCGGACCGGCACGCCGGTCATCGCGGTCCGCCCGAACTCCATCGCCCCCGAGGCGAACGCGGCCACCCCGGCCGAGGAGCAGGTGTCGGTGGCCCTGTCGGACGCCGACAAGGGCGCCAAGATCGTCGAGAAGGTCGTGCAGGAGAAGGGCGAGCGCCCGGACCTGACCGAGGCCGCGATCGTCGTGTCCGGCGGGCGCGGCGTCGGCGGCGCCGACAACTTCTCGATCATCGAGGGCCTGGCCGACTCGCTCGGCGCGGCCGTCGGCGCCTCCCGCGCCGCGACCGACGCCGGCTGGTACCCGCACTCGTTCCAGGTCGGCCAGACCGGCAAGACCGTGTCGCCGCAGCTGTACGTCGCGGTCGGCATCTCCGGCGCCATCCAGCACCGGGCCGGCATGCAGACCTCGAAGACCATCGTCGCCATCAACAAGGACCCCGAGGCGCCGATCTTCGAGCTGGTCGACTACGGCGTGGTCGGCGACCTGTTCCAGGTCGCGCCGCAGCTCACCGAGGAGATCAACAAGCGCAAGTGAGCGCCTGACGACTCTTCCCGGACGCCCCGGACGGTTCGCCGTCCGGGGCGTCCGGCCTTCCCGGGGGCGGCGGTGGTCACGACCGGGCGGGGGACGGGCTCCCGGCCGGGTACGGCACGGCGGCGAGCAGGTCCGGCTTCAGCAGGTCGCCGGCCTGCGCGTACGGGACGTTCGCGACCTTCTCCCCGCAGGCGCTCACGTAGCCGAGCGCCGCGGCGTGGAAGCCGACCCGGATCCCGGCGGGCGTCATCCCGACCGCCACCTGCTCCTCCCGCAGATGCTCGGCCCGGATCTCCTCGGCGAACCGGCTGCCGATCTCCGGCGGGCAGATCACCCCGCCCGGCAGGTGCGCCGCGACGAGCCCGTCGAGCGGCCGGACGCTCTCCGGAGCCGGGGCGCGGAACAGGTCGATCGGCCGGAACTCGGTGCCTTCGGCCAGGTCCACGGTCACCGCCCGCACCTGCTGCCACCCGGTCCCGACGTCGCCCTGCACGTTCGTGTCGTACCAGACGGACAGGAGACGGTCGTTGCGCAGCAGGACGGTCGGCCGGACGGTGGTCGTGACCGAGCCCGGCACCTGGGCGAGCCCTTCCCGGTGGCTCGCGAACATGCGGTCCAGCGGCGCGCGGACGGCGCCGTTGACCCGGTCCTGGAGCGCCCGGTCGCGGAACCCGGTGACCCGCACGACCTGCCCCTCCACCTGGAACGCCCCGCCCCCGCTCAGCGTCGTCGCCGGTACCTGGAGGGCCACGTTCTGGAAGGCGAGCCGCTGCGGCGGGGGCTCGTCCCCGGCGTCGGAGGCCGTGACGTACACCGCCGTCCCGCCGATCGCCACGGCGGCGGCGCCGCCCGCGACGGCCGCCGCGCCCTTGGCGCCGAGCGCCCCGAGGACACCCTTCCCGGCGGCCCCGGCCCCGGCCGTGCCCGCACCGCCCGCACCCGCGCCCGCACCGCCCGCGGCGCCCGCGGCGCCCGCACCGGACGCGCCCGCCGCACCGGCCGCGGCCGTCCCGGACGCCGCCGCGCCGCCGGAGCCGAGGCCCAGCGCGGTCAGCGGGAACAGCATCGACAGCGCGGCGGCGGTCGTCGCCAGCGTGCGCACGCCGCGCCCCTCCCAGTCCGGGCCGTACGCGGCGGCCGCCGCGCCCTCCAGCTCGGCCACGAACGCGGCGGCGCCGTGCGGGCGGTCCCACGGGTTCTTCGCGAGCCCGCTCTCCACCAGCGGCCGCAGCGGCTCCGGGACGTCCTCGACCGGGATCGGCGCGGTCAGGTGCCGCCCCATCAGCCCCGCCGGGTCCTCCGCCGTGAACGGCCGCCGCCCGGTGACGCACTCGTAGAACACGCACGTCGCCGCGTACACGTCGGTGGCGGGGGAGGCGGGCTCGTCGCGCCACTGCTCGGGCGCCATGTAGACGGGCGTGCCCGACCGCCCGGCCTCGCCCGCGTCGACCGCGATGCCGAAGTCGATGAGCTTGCTCAGCCCGTCGCCCCGGACGATCACGTTCGCCGGCTTGTAGTCGCGGTGCACGATCCCGACGTCGTGCGCGGCGGCCAGCCCCAGCAGCGAGCCCTTCAGCAGCGCCAGCGCCGCCTCCGGCGCGAGCGGCCCGCGCTCGGCGAGGACCTCCCGCAGGGACGCGCCGTCCACGGCCTCCATGACGATCGCCGCGCCCTCGCCGGTCTCGACCAGCCCGTACAGGCGCGCGACGTACGGGTTGCGCAGCCGCCGGAGCAGCTCCGCCTCCGCCCGGAACCGGACCCGGAAGCCCGGGTCGGCGGCGAGCCCGTCCGCGAGGTACTTGATCGCGGCCGGCAGCCCCGTGGCGTCGTGGCGGGCCAGCACCACCCGCCCCTGCGCGCCCTCGCCGAGCACGCGAAGCTCGCTGTACTCCGGAACCCGCCATCCGCTCATCGGTCATCCCTTCTGGCCCGGCCGCGCCCTCGTACGGGCCAGAAGGGGTTATACAGGATTCCTTCAGGCGGCGACCGGCTTCGGCGCCGCCTCGCCCCCGGCGGCCTCGTTCCCGGCGGCCTTGTTCCCGGCGGCCTCGTTCCCGGCGGCAGGCGCGTCCGCGCCGTCCCGCCCGGGGACGTACGGCGCCGCGGCCAGGTCGGCGCCCTCGCCCAGCGGGACGAACCGGGCGCCGGCCGCGATCAGCAGCGCGAGCACGACGACCACGCCGACGCCGAGCCGCAGCGACGTCGCGTCCGCGAGGAACCCGACCACGACCGGGCCGAGCAGCAGCCCGCCGTAGCCCATCGCGCCGACCTGCGCGACCGCGGCGGCCGGACGGTCCGGCGCGGCGGTCCCGGCCAGCGAGATCGTCGTCGGGACGACCACGCAGACGACCAGGCCCGTCAGGAAGAACCCGGCGATCGCCACGTGCGCGGTCGGCGAGAGCACCACGAGCGCCATTCCGGCGGCGGTGCCGAGACCGGCTCCCGCCAGCAGCCGCCGCGTGCCGATCCGCATCCGGACGCGGTCGCCGACGAGCCGCCCGATCAGCATCGCCAGCTCGAACACGGGGTACCCGAGCGCCGCCAGCGACTCGGTCGCGCCGAGTTCGTCGTGCAGCATGAGGCTGCTCCAGTCGGCGATCGACCCCTCGGTCATGAACGCGATGAAGCCCAGCACGCCGATCAGGTACACGGCGGCCGGCAGCCGGCGGCGCCGCCCGCCCGTCCCGGCCTCGGCGGGCGCGTCCGGGTCGGGCAGGTAGGTGCGGCCGAGCGCGAGCCCCGCGGGCAGCGCGAACAGCGCGGCGAGCAGCACCGTCGCGGTGAAGCCGAGGCCGAGCGCCGCCGTCGCGACCCCGACCAGCCCGCCGGACATCGCGCCGATGCACCAGCCGGCGTGCATGCCGCTCATGATCGACCGCCGGTACGCCTGCTCGACCACGCTGGCCTGCGCGTTCATCGCGATGTCGGTGATCCCGAACGTCATCCCGAACGCCGCGACGGCGGCGAGCAGCGACCAGTAGGTGGGGGCGAGCGCCACCGCGGCGTACGCCAGCGCGGTCAGCGGCAGCGCCACCCGCAGCGCGCCCCGGCTCCCGGCCCGCGCCATCACCCCCCGCAGCGCCTGCATGGCGACGACCGCGCCGAGGCCCCAGACGAGGACGACGATGCCGACCTCGCCCTCGGACGTCCCGAACTTCTCGGCCAGCGCGGGCATCCGCGCGACCCAGACACCGGTGAGCAGACCCGCGAGGGCGAACGTGAGGAACGTCCCGGTACGGGCGCGGAGCAGCATGGTTCACCTCTTTCCGAACTCGGCGGGGCGGAGGGCCCCGGACGTGCGCCCGGCCGCGCGCGGGCGCGGCCGGGAACCGGACGGTCGATGATGTGGAGCGTTCCAGGGGGCCGCGGACGGCCCCGGCGCCCCCGGGGGGCGGGCGGTGCTAGCCGAGCAGGTCGAGCAGCCGCCGTTTCAGCGCCGCGAGCTGGTCCTCGTCGTACAGCTCGGGCGCGTGGCTCACGACCTCCCACAGGCCCTCGGCCGCCAGCCGGACCACCGTCGCGGCGACCGGGTCGGCGTCCTCGTCGGACGCGCGGCCGTGCCAGCGGCGCATGGCCTCGTTCAGCGGCTCGGCCTGCTCCGGGTCGGTCGCGGCGGCCGTGATGGCCGACCAGCGCCGGTAGGCCCGGGCCTCGCCGGCGAGGATCTCGAAGGTCGCCTCGACGTACGCGCGGCTGTAGGCGCCGGGCGTCCCGTCGTCCTTGCCCAGGTACGCGGCGATCAGGTCGTCGAACTCCTCGATGACCCGCGCCACCATCGCCTTGACGAGCGCGTCCTTGGACGGGAAGTGGTACAGCAGCCCGCCCTTGCTGACGCCGGCGCGGTCGGCGACCGCGGTGAGCGTCAGCGCCTGCGTGCCGTGCTCGGAGAGCACCGCCTCCGCGGCGTCCAGAAGGGCATGCTTCGTCATGGCCACTCCACTGTACCGACCGGACGGTACAGTTGCCAACCGGCGCTCCCACCGGGGCATTCCCGCAACCGCGCGGCCACCTGCGGGGAACACCGCGCGCGCGGATACTGTTGACGCCGTGGTGACCTACCTCGACCATGCGGCGACGACCCCCATGCTGCCGGAGGCCGTTGAGGCGATGACGGCGCGGCTGCACGAGCTCGGCAACCCGTCCTCGCTGCACGCCGTCGGCCGCACCGCCCGCCGCGTCGTGGAGGAGTCCCGCGAGCTGATCGCCGAGGCGTTCGACGCCCGGCCCAGCGAGGTCGTGTTCACCTCGGGCGGCACCGAGTCCGACAACCTCGCCGTCAAGGGCCTGTACTGGGCCCGCCGCGCCGCCGACCCCGCCCGCACCCGCGTGCTGGCCTCCGCCGTCGAGCACCACGCCGTCCTCGACTCGGTGCGGTGGCTCGCCGACCACGAGGGCGCCCGGGTCGACTGGCTCCCCGTGGACGAACTGGGGCGCGTCCGCCCCGCGACCCTGCGGGACGCGCTCGGCGACGGCTCCGACGTCGCCCTCGCCACCGTCATGTGGGCGAACAACGAGGTCGGCACCGTCCAGCCGATCGCCGAACTCGCCGCGGCCGCCCGCGAGCGCGGCGTCCCCCTGCACACCGACGCCGTCCAGGCCGCCGGGACCCTCCCCGTGTCGTTCGCCGCGAGCGGCGTCCAGGCCCTCACCCTCACCGGCCACAAGCTCGGCGGCCCGCTCGGCGTCGGCGCGCTCCTGCTCGCCAAGCCCAAGGAGCCGCTGCACCTCGACCCCGTGCCCCTCCTGCACGGCGGCGGCCAGGAGCGCGACGTCCGCTCCGGCACCCTCGACACCCCCGCCATCGCCGGCTTCGCCGCCGCCGTCGAGGTCGCCGCGCGGCGCCGCGCCGCCGAGGCCGACCGCCTCGCCGCCCTCCGCGACCGCCTCATCGAGGCCGTCCGCGCGGCCGTCCCCGACGCGGTCCTGAACGGCGACCCCCGCGACCGCCTCCCCGGCAACGCGCACTTCTCCTTCCCCGGCTGCGAGGGCGACGCGCTGCTCATGCTGCTGGACGCCCGCGGCATCGCCTGCTCCACCGGTTCGGCGTGCTCGGCCGGCGTGTCGCAGCCCAGCCACGTCCTCACGGCGATGGGCGCCGGTCCCGAGCGCGCCCGCGGCTCGCTCCGCTTCACCCTCGGCCACACCTCCACCGAGGCCGACGTCAAGGCCCTCGCCGACGCCATCGGCCCCGCCGTCGAACGGGCCCGCCGGGCCGGCCTGACCTGACCGCCCGCACCTGACCCGCCCGCACCTGACCCGGCCGCACCTGACCTGCCGCCGGTGACCGCCGCCGGACGGCGGCCTCCCGGCCCCGCCCGCCGTCGGGCCAGGTTTGAGCATCGCCTCCTCGGGGACGGCTTTGCCGTTCGTTGACCGAGGATTGCGAGGACCGAGAGCGATGGCGAGCGTGGCGGACGGCGGCGCGGTGCGGAACGCGGGACGCAGGGCGGCGGGACACCCGTGGTTCCACCGGCTGTCCCGGGTGGGGCTGGCGGCGCGCGGGTTCCTGTACGTGCTGATCGGGGTGCTGGCGCTCCAGATCGCGTTCGGGAACGGCGGCGAGGAGGCCGACCGGAGCGGCGCCCTGACGACCGTCGCCGACAAGCCGGGCGGGACGGTCGTGCTGTGGCTCATGACGGCCGGGTTCGCCGCCCTCGCGCTCTGGCAGTTCGCGGAGGCGCTGTACGGGCGCCCCGTCCCGGACGGCCACAAGGCGCACGAGCGGCTCGGATCGGCCGGGCGCGGGCTCCTCTACGCGGCCGGGTTCGCGGCGATGCTCGGATTCATGCTCGGGCACCAGGGCGCGTCGAGCGACCAGCAGTCCAAAACGTTCACGGCGCGGCTGATGGCCGAGCCGGGCGGGCGCTGGCTCGTCCTCGCGGTCGCCGCCGGGTTCGTCGGCGTCGGCGGGTACGTCCTGTACGCCGCCGCGCGCCGCAAGTTCCTGGACGAGCTCAAGGTCGGTCAGATGGGGCGGCGCGCGCGCCGCGCCGTCGAGCCGCTCGGGGCGGTCGGCAACGCGGCGCGGGGGCTGGTGATCGGCGCGGCCGGGGTGTTCCTCGGCTACGCGGCGGTCAGCTACGACCCGGGGAAGGCGCACGGGCTGGACGGCACGCTCCGCGAGTTCGCCGGGACGCCCGCCGGGGCGTGGGGGCTCGTCGCCGTCGCCCTCGGCGTGGTGGTCTTCGGCGTGTACTCGTGCTGCGAGGCGCGCTGGCGGAAGGTGGAGGCCGTCCGGCCCGGTCAGGGCCGGTAGGGGGCCAGCGCCTTCCAGCCGGGGTCGTTGGTCGAGGAGACCTTCGCCTTGCCCTCCGCCCAGCCCGCGGCGAGCTGGTCGAGGTCGCCGACGACGCCCGAGTCGGGGTCGGCGTACAGGTGGAAGACGCGCAGGCCGTCGCCCGTCTCCCGCACGGCCAGCACCGCCCGGTCGCCGAGCTTGGCGAGCTTCTTCTCGAACGCGTGCAGCGCCCCCGAGGACGGCTCGACCGGCAGCCGGTCGGGGTTGCTGTGCCGGTACGGGACGGTGATCGCGACGTGCAGGTCGCAGAGCGGGTAGTCCTGCCGGTGCAGGGGGAACCGCGCGCCGACCCGGGCGGGATGGCCGCGCGGCGTGCGGCCCTCGCCGCTCAGCCAGGCGGGCTCGCCGAACGGCTCGGCGACCTGCTCGACGACCGCGCCGAGCATCGCGGGCGGCAGCGCGTCGATCGGCGCCTCCATCGCGATCGTCACCTCGCCGACCCAGCGGGCCACGTCGTCCTCGCCGAGCGCCCAGTCGAGGACGTGCGACGCGACCTGCCGCTGCTGCTCCTCGGGGACGAACAGGAAGTCGGGATGGTACGCGGTGATGTGCACCTTCGCTCGTCCGGCGTCGGCCCGCATGCCGAGCCGCACGTACTCCAGGTCGAACTCGTGGTCGCCGAGGACGAGGTCCTGGGAGAGCATCTCCGGGTCGGCCTGGCGGGCGGGGTGGAAGCTCCAGTCGCCGGACGTCTTGGGCGCGGCCCGCACCCACCGCTCGGCGAGGCCGCGCAGCTCGGCGTCGCCGCCGCCGGTCAGCGTCAGCGAGGGCGCCCGGTCCTCGGCGCCGCCGATCTCCCACTGCAGCCCCGGATGGATCCTGTGGACGCGGCGGGACAGCTCCTCGACGATGTCGGCCGACAGCCCCTCGCCCGGCGGCTCGCCCGGCTCCTGCTCGTCCGTCGGACCGGCCGCCAGCGACGACTCGATCGTCGGGCGCGCCTGGCCCCACCATTCCCAGAACTCGCCGACCGCGGGCGGTGCGGTGGCGGACGTGTCGCGCGGACGGCGGAAGATTCCCACCTGTACGTCTCTTCCTTGTCGTGGGGTGACGGGGTCCGGGCCTTCACGGAGCCCGCAGCGTAACCCTACGCGAGCCGCCGGACGATCCGTCGCCGCGTCCCCGCGGCGTCCTGTTCGTCCCGCGGCGCGCCCGTCCGCGCCGTTAACCCGATGTGGGCGGGGCCCCGCAGCGCGTACGCTCGAAGGACTATGACTCTGCGCGTACTCGCCGCCATGTCGGGCGGCGTCGACTCCGCCGTGGCCGCCGCCCGCGCCGCCGAGGCCGGGCACGACGTCACCGGCGTCCACATGGCCCTGTCCAGCAATCCGCAGTCGTACCGGACGGGCGCGCGCGGCTGCTGCACCCTGGAGGACTCCCGGGACGCCCGCCGCGCCGCCGACGTGATCGGCATCCCGTTCTACGTCTGGGACCTCGCGGAGCGCTTCCACGAGGACGTCGTCGAGGACTTCGTCAGCGAGTACGCCGCGGGCCGCACCCCGAACCCGTGCCTGCGCTGCAACGAGAAGATCAAGTTCGCCGCGCTGCTCGACCGCGCGACGGCCCTCGGCTTCGACGCTGTCTGCACCGGCCACTACGCCCGGCTGGAGGACGGCGTCCTGCGCCGCGGCGTCGACGCGGGCAAGGACCAGTCGTACGTCCTGGCCGTGTGCACGCCCGAGCAGCTCGCGCACGCGCTGTTCCCGCTGGGCGACACCGCGAAGGCCGACATCCGCCGCGAAGCCGAGCGGCGCGGCCTCCAGGTCGCCGACAAGCCCGACAGCCACGACATCTGCTTCATCGCCGACGGCGACACCCGCGGCTTCCTCGCCGAGCGCCTCGGCACCGCGAAGGGCCCGATCGTCGACGCCGACGGCAACGAGGTCGGCGAGCACGACGGCGCGTACGCGTACACGATCGGGCAGCGCAAGGGCCTGCGCATCGGCACCCCCGCGCCCGACGGGCGCCCCCGCTACGTCCTCGACATCTCGCCGGTCACGAACACCGTCACCGTCGGCCCCCGCGAGGCCCTCGACGTCCGCGAGATCACCGGCGAGCGCCCGATCTGGCTGAGCGAGCCCCCCGCCGGGCCGTTCGGCTGCCAGGTGCAGCTCCGCGCCCACGGCGAGGTCCACGACTGCACGGCCGAACTCGACGGCGACGTCCTGCGCGTCCGCCTCCGCGCCCCCGCGCGCGGCGTCGCGTCCGGCCAGGCCGCCGTCCTGTACGAGGGCGACCGGGTGCTGGCCTCCGCGACGATCGCCGAGACCGCCCGCGTCCCCGCCTGACCGCCCGTCCGCGGAAGCGGGGCCGCCGTCCCGGACGCCCGCGGCCGGTGGCGGCGGGACGCGCCGTCAGTACGATGCGGCTCTGGCGAGTCTCTGGAGGGTGCCGTGAAGTTCGGTGTGTCCACGTTCGTGACCGATGAGGGCATCGCGCCGGCGGCGCTCGGGCGGGCGCTGGAGGAGCGCGGGTTCGGGTCGCTGTTCCTGGCCGAGCACACGCACATCCCGGTGAAGCGGGAGTCGCCGTGGCCCGGCGGCGCCGAGCTGCCCCGCATCTACTACCGGACGCTCGACCCGTTCGTCGTCCTGTCGGCGGTCGCGAGCGTGACGGAGCGGCTGCGGCTCGGCACCGGGATCGCGCTGGTCGTCCAGCGGGACCCGATCATCCTGGCGAAGGAGGTCGCGTCCCTCGACCTGGTCTCCGGCGGGCGCGCGGTGCTCGGCGTCGGCGCGGGCTGGAACCGGGAGGAGATGCGCAACCACGGCACCGAGCCGAAGACCCGGATGCGGCTGCTGCGCGAGCGCGTGCTGGCCGTCAAGGAGCTGTGGACGAGCGAGGAGGCGGAGTTCCACGGCGAGTTCGTCGACTTCGACCCCGTGTTCAGCTACCCCAAGCCCGTCCAGGACCCGCACCCGCCCGTGCTGATCGGCGGCGCGGGCCCGACCACCTTCGACCGCGTCGCCGAGTTCGGCGACGGCTGGATGCCGATCTACGGACGCGGCACGGACGCCCTCGCCGCGCAGATCGCGGAGCTGCGGAAGCGCGCGGGACGGCGCGTGCCGGTCACGGTGTTCGCCGCGCCCGGCAAGCCCGAGGCCGTCGCGGCGCTCGCGGACGCCGGAGCGGACGAGGTGCTGTTCAACCTCAGGACCGAACCGGAGGACGAGACCCTCCGCCACCTCGACCGCCTCGCGCGCCTGCTGTGATCGCGCGCCGCTAGGCTTTGCCGCGTGAACGACTATCCGTGGGGGGCCGGGGCGGCGACCGGGGTGGGCTCGTATCCGGGCGACGATCCGGAGGAGGTCCTCCGGACCGTGCTCGGGGAGGTGCCCGAGCTGCCGCACCTGCCGGAACTGCCCGCGCGCGGCCCCGGCGCCGACATGGTCGGCCGGTCCGCCGGCCTGCTGGTGGACCTGCCGGTCCACCTCGAGCCGTCCGGGTGGCGGTTCTCCGACCGCCCCGGCCGCGACACCGTCCGCACCCGCGACCACCTGGCGCGCGACCTCGACGTGCTGGAGGAGGTCGCGGGGACGCACGACGGGCCGTTCAAGGTCCAGGTGTGCGGCCCGTGGACGCTGGCGAGCACCATCGAGCTGCGGCACGGCGACCGCGCGATCAAGGACCCGGGCGCCGTCCGCGACCTGGCCGCGTCGCTCGCCGAGGGCGTGGCGGCGCACGTCGCGGACGTCCGGCGGCGCCTGCCCGCGGCCCGCATCCTGCTCCAGCTGGACGAACCGGCCCTGCCGGCGGTGCTCGCGGGAACGGTCCCGACGGCGAGCGGGTTCGGGCGCCTGCGCGCGATCGAGGAGCCGGTCGCCGAGGACGTCCTGCGGCGGACGATCGACGCGGCCTGCGCCGACGGCGCCGCGTACCCGCTCGTCCACTGCTGCGCCCGGAACGTCCCGTACGGGCTGCTGCGCCGCGCGGGCGCGCAGGCGCTCTCGATCGACCTGCGGCACGTGCCGAGGCGCGACGACGACGCCGTGGGGGAGACGATCGACGCGGGCGTGGGCCTGCTCCTCGGCGCGGTCCCGGCGACCGACGCGGCCCTGCCGCCGCTGCGCGCGACGGCCGAGCCGGTCCGCGAGCTGTGGCGGCGGCTCGGGTTCCCGCCCGCGCGGCTGGCGCGCCAGGTCGTCGTCACGCCCGCCTGCGGGATGGCGGGAGCCTCGCCCCGGTACGTCCGGGAGGCCCTGAAACGCTGCCGCGACACGGCGCGGATGCTGTTCGAAGCCGCCTGACCGCCGCCCCGGGGCATAGCCCTGCGGAGCGGAGGGTGGCGGTCAGGCCGCTTTTGCCGGGGGGTGGGGGTCGTCCCCCCACAGTGACCTCGAAGAGTAGGGCGCGCCCCCTGCCGGAATGTCGGTGGCAGCGGGGAAAATAGGGGCATGACCACGAGCGATGGTGTTCCCAGCGAGGCACGGCAGCGGCATCTGGAGCTGAGCGAGCGGATCGACGAGGGCAACTACCGCTACTACGTCCTCGACCGGCCCACGCTCTCCGACGCCGAGTACGACCGCATGATGCGGGAGCTGGGGGAGCTGGAGGAGCGGCACCCCGAACTGGTCACGCCCGACTCGCCCACCCAGAAGGTCGGCGCGCCGATCACCACCGACTTCGCGACCGTCGCGCATCGGGAGCGGATGCAGAGCCTCGACAACGCGATGAACGCCGACGAGCTGCTCGCCTGGGACGAGCGCGTCGTCAAGGAGGTCGGCGAGGTCGCGGGCTACCTGTGCGAGCTGAAGATCGACGGCCTGGCGATCGCGGTGACGTACGAGCGGGGGCGGTTCGCCCGCGCCGTCACCCGCGGCGACGGGCGCACCGGCGAGGACGTCACGCACAACGTGCGGACGATCGCCGACCTCCCGGGCCGCCTCGCGGGGGACGGCTGGCCGGGCGTCCTGGAGGTCCGCGGCGAGGTCTTCCTGCCCGTCGAGGGGTTCGAGCAGGTCAACACGGCCCAGGTCGAGGCGGGCAAGGAGCCGTTCGCCAACCCGCGCAACGCGGCGGCCGGGTCGCTGCGGCAGAAGGACCCGCGGGTCACCGCGAAGCGGCCGCTCGGCATGCTGGTCCACGGGTTCGGCGCCTGGGAGGGCGGGACGCGGCCGCAGAGCCAGTCCGGGGCGTACGAGCTGATGCGCGCGTGGGGCCTGCCGGTCAGCGACCGGTACAAGGTCGTCGGCGGGATGGACGCCGTCCGCGAGTACATCGCCGAGTACGGCGAGCACCGGCACGACCCCGCGTACGAGATCGACGGGGTCGTGGTGAAGGTCGACCAGTTCGCGCTGCAGCGGCGGCTCGGCTCGACGAGCCGCGCGCCGCGCTGGGCGATCGCGTGGAAGTACCCGCCGCAGGAGGTCAACACCCGGCTCCTCGACATCAAGGTCGGCGTGGGCCGGACCGGCCGCGTCACCCCGTACGGGGTGATGGCCCCGGTGAAGGTCGCCGGGTCGACGGTCGAGCGGGCGACGCTGCACAACGCGGGCGAGGTCGTGCGCAAGGGCGTCCTGATCGGCGACACGGTCGTCCTGCGCAAGGCCGGGGACGTCATCCCGGAGATCGTCGCGCCCGTCACGGCCCTGCGGGACGGCTCGGAGCGCGAGTTCGCCATGCCGACGCACTGCCCGGAGTGCGGCACCGAGCTGGCGTACGAGAAGGAGGGCGACGCCGACATCCGCTGCCCGAACGCCCGGTCGTGCCCCGCGCAGCTGCGGGAGCGGCTGTTCTTCGTCGCGAGCCGCAACGCGCTCGACATCGAGGCGCTCGGGTACGTCGCGGCGACCGCGCTGACGCAGCCGCTGGAGCCGGCCGACCCGCCGGTGAAGAACGAGGGCGACCTGTTCCACCTGACCGTGGACGAGCTGCTGCCGATCAAGAGCCTGGTGCTCGACCCCGACAGCGGCACCCCGAAGATCGATCCGAAGACGGGGGAGCGGAAGGAGGTCACGTTCTTCGCCAACAAGGAGGGGGAGCCGAAGAAGACGGTCGGCGTCCTCTTCGAGGAGCTGGAGAAGGCGAAGAAGCAGCCGCTGTGGCGGGTGCTGGTGGCCCTGTCGATCCGGCACGTCGGGCCGTCCGCCGCGCGCGACCTGGCCCGCGAGATGGGCTCGATCGACGCGATCGCGAACGCGACCGAGGAGGAGCTCGCGGCGGTCGACGGCGTCGGCCCGACGATCGCGGCGTCGATCACGTCCTGGTTCGCGGTCGACTGGCACCGCGAGATCGTCGACAAGTGGCGCGCGGCGGGCGTCCGGATGGAGGACGAGGGCGCCGCGGGCCCGCGCCCCCTGCAGGGCGTCACGGTGGTGATCACCGGTTCGCTGGAGGCGTACAGCCGCGACTCGGCGACCGAGGCGGTGCAGCGGCTCGGCGGCAAGGTGTCGGGGTCGGTGTCGAAGAAGACGGGGTTCGTGGTCGTCGGTGACAGCCCCGGGTCGAAGTATGACAAAGCGATGAAGCTCGGCGTGCCCGTCCTGGAGGAGGACGGCTTCCGGGTTCTCCTGGCGGACGGGCCGGAAGCGGCCAAAAAAGTCGCTGTCAGTGCGGAAGAGTGACGAAATGTGGTTGACCGGGGCCCACCAGCTTTGCGTTACTCAGGGGTACACTTTCACTACCCACCGGAGAGGGGCGGGCGCGACCCGGGCATAACGGAACGTACGCAACCGGTTTCGCGAAGTTCGTCGGAGGTCGTACTCTCCCTCTCATCACGACACACCTGAATCACCGGACGTATCACCCGGGGGTGTCCCCGCGGTACGGCACGTCCGGTTCCGGGGGACGTCCCCCGCGAATCCCCCCGAGGATGGTGATGAAGGACCCGAACAACACGCGGAACACGGCGCCGCGCCGCGGTTCCCCGTTGTGGATCTACATCGTCGTCGTCATCGTGCTGGGCATCGTGGCGGGCGGCTCCGCCTTCGCCGGGCTCACCGGTCCCGACCTGGACGCGCTCCTCGGCAACCCCGTCTTCTGGATCCTGGGCTGCTTCATCGTCTTCGGCGAGATGCGGCCGATCATCACCCCGGGCTCCACCGAGAACAACGGCGCCACGACCTCCACCACGTTCGCGTTCGCCGCGCTGCTGTACGCGGGCCTCCCGGTCGCCGCCGCCCTCCAGGCCGTCGCGGTCGTCACCTGCGGCATCTTCCGCGGCCGCACCACGCACCGGATCGCGTTCAACGTCGCCCAGTACACCCTCAGCCTCGGCGCCGCCCAGCTCGCGCTCGCCCTCACCGGCGACCTCGCGACCCCGTCCGCGCTCTGGGTGCCGGACGGCTCCGACCTGCCGGCCATCGCCCTCGCCGGGACCGTCTACTTCATCTGCAACGACACGCTCGTCGGCGCCGCCGTCGCCCTGCACGAGCGCGTCTCGCTGCTGAAGGCCATGCGGTTCGACTTCGGCTACCAGGTCCTGGTCCACCTCGCGCTGCTCGGCCTCGCCCCGCTGATGGTCGTCGCGATGGACCGCTCGGCCGCGTTCGTCCCGCTGATCGTGCTGCCGTTCATCGCCGTGTACCTGAACGCGTCCGTGTCCGTCCGGCGCGAGCACCAGGCCCTGCACGACGCGCTCACCGGGCTCCCGAACCGCAAGCTGCTGATCGTCCGCACCGAGGAGGCGCTCGCCGAGGCCCGCGGCGAGGACGCCCACCGGCACCTGCGCGGGCGCCGCCGCAAGACGGCCGAGCCGCCCCGCCGCGCCGGGCTGTTCCTGCTCGACCTCGACCGGTTCAAGGAGGTCAACGACACTCTCGGGCACCCCACCGGCGACCGCCTCCTGCAACTCGTCGCGCACCGGCTCACCCACAGCGTCCGCCCCGGCGACCTCGTGGCGCGCCTCGGCGGCGACGAGTTCGCCGTGCTGCTGCCGACCGTCCGCGACGAGGACGCCGCCCGCGAGGTCGCCGCCCGACTCCGCGCCGCGCTCAGCGAGCCCGTCCGGCTGGACGGCCTGTCGTTCGACCTCGAGGCCAGCGTCGGCATCGCGCTGTTCCCCGACCACGCCCCCGACTTCGAGCTCCTGCTGCAGCGCGCCGACGTCGCCATGTACAACGCGAAGGAGTCCCGCACCGGCGTCGAGGTGTACTCCCCGCAGAAGGACCGCAACTCCCCGGCGCGCCTCACCATGCTCGGCGACCTGCGCCGCGCCGTCGACCGCTCCGAGCTGGAGCTCTTCTACCAGCCGAAGGTCTCCCTCCGCGACGGCCAGCTCGTCGGCATGGAGGCGCTGCTGCGCTGGCGCCACCCCGAGCAGGGCCTCCTCGAACCCGAGGCGTTCCTGTCCGTCGCCGAGCAGACGTACCTGATGCGCTCCATCACCCACCACGTCGTCGAGGCCGCCCTCGCGCAGACCGCCGCCTGGTGGCGGGAGAACCTCGCCGTCCAGGTCGCGGTGAACGCCTCCGGCCGCGACCTCCTCGACACCGGCCTCACCGAGACCATCGAGGAGGGGCTGCTGGCCCGCGGGCTGCCCACCGCCGCGCTCCAGCTGGAGATCACCGAGCGGATCCTGATGAACGAGCCCGCGTACGCGTCCGACACCGTCGCCGCGCTCGCCGAACTCGGGATCCCGCTCAGCCTGGACGACTTCGGCACCGGCTACTCGTCCCTCGTGCGGCTCAAGCGGCTCCCCGTCGAGGAGATCAAGATCGACGCCTCGTTCGTCCGCCGGCTCACCGAGTCGTCCGACGACGCGGTGATCGTCCGCTCGATCGTGGACCTCGTCCGGACGCTCGGGCTGCGCTCCGTCGCCGAGGGCGTCGAGGACCCGCAGACCGCGAGCGCCCTCCGCGAGATGGGCTGCGACGCCGCTCAGGGCTGGCACTTCGGCCGCCCGATGGACGCCGAGACCGCCACCGAGTGGCTCCGCCGCCACATGGACCGCGCCCCCGAGCCCGCGGCGTGATCAGTAGCGGCGGGGGCCGTCCTCGTAGTAGCGCTCCTCGCGCACCGCGGGCGGGGGGCGGCGGTCGACCGCGCGGCGCGCGGACGCGATGCGGACCAGGCCGATGACGAGGCCGATCAGGCCGCCGACCATGAGGATCACGCCGACCAGCCGGATGTCGACGCCGCTGAGGTCGAAGTCGACCGCGTAGGCCAGGACGGCCCCTACGATGATCAATGCGATGCTGCCGCCGATGGTCACGTCGGCTCCTCTCGTCGTCCAAGGGGGACCAACGAGAGATTCCCTCCAGGGGAGGTTGAAACGGCGCGCCGGGTCCCGCCAGCGCAATCCGGTCGGGCGGAGAGGGCCCGACCCATAGGATGGGACCCAACCCAATCGAATCCAGGAACGGTTTACTCATGTCCGCCATCACCCGTGACGAGGTGGCGCACCTCGCCCGGCTGTCCCGGCTGGCGCTCGGCGACGATGAGCTCGATCATCTCGCGGGCCAGCTCGACCAGATCATCTCCGCGGTATCGCGGGTGCAGGAGGTCGCGGCGGAGGACATCCCGCCGACCTCGCACGCGCTGCCGCTGACCAACGTCTACCGGGCCGACGAGGTCCGGCCCTCCCTGCCGCCGGAGCAGGCCCTCGCGGGCGCCCCGGCCGCCGAGGAGCAGCGCTTCCGGGTGCCGCGGATCCTGGGGGAGGAAGCCTGATGAGCGAGCTGGTCAGGAAGGGCGCCGCCGAACTCGGCGAGCTGATGGCCGCGGGCGAGGCGTCCGCCGTCGAGGTCGCCGAGGCGCACCTCGACCGCATCGCCGCCGTCGACGGGCGCGTGCACGCGTTCCTGCACGTCGACCGCGAGACGACCCTCGCGCAGGCCCGCGCGATCGACGAGCGCCGCGCGGCGGGGGAGGAGCTCGGCCCGCTGGCCGGCGTCCCGATCGCGCACAAGGACGTCTTCACCACCCGCGACATGCCCACCACCGCCGGGTCCCGGATCCTCGAGGGGTGGCGGCCGCCGTACGACGCGACCGTGACGGCCCGCCTGCGCGAGGCCGGGCTCGTCATCCTCGGCAAGACGAACATGGACGAGTTCGCCATGGGCTCGTCCACGGAGAACAGCGCCTACGGCGTCACCCGCAACCCGTGGGACCTCGAGCGCATCCCGGGCGGCTCGTCCGGCGGGTCGTCCGCGGCGGTCGCCGCCTACGAGGCCCCGCTGTCGACGGGCACCGACACCGGCGGCTCGATCCGGCAGCCCGCGGCGGTCACCGGCATCGTCGGCGCGAAGCCCACCTACGGCGGCTCGTCCCGGTACGGGATCATCGCGTTCGCGTCGTCGCTCGACACGCCGGGCCCGTTCGCCCGCAACGTCCTCGACGCGGCGCTGCTGCACGAGGCGTTCAGCGGCCACGACCGGATGGACTCGACCTCGGTCGACCGCCCCGTCCCGCCCGTCGTCGAGGCGGCGCGCCGCGCGGACGTCAACGGCCTGCGCGTCGGCGTCGTGAAGGAGTTCGCCGGGGACGGCTACCAGCCCGGCGTCACGGCCCGGTTCGACGAGACCGTCGAGCTGCTGGAGTCGCTCGGCGCGAAGGTCGTCGAGGTCTCCTGCCCGAACTTCACGTACGCGCTGCCCGCGTACTACCTGATCGCCCCGTCGGAGTGCTCGTCCAACCTGGCCCGGTTCGACGCCATGCGCTACGGCCTGCGCGTCGGCGACGACGGCACCCGCAGCGCCGAGGAGGTCATGGCGCTGACCCGCGCCGAGGGCTTCGGGCCCGAGGTGAAGCGGCGGATCATGCTCGGCACGTACGCGCTGTCGTCCGGCTACTACGACGCCTACTACGGCAAGGCGCAGCAGGTCCGGACGCTCATCAAGCGCGACTTCGAGGCCGCGTTCGAGCAGGTCGACGTGCTGATCTCGCCGACCACGCCGACGACGGCGTTCCCGATCGGCGAGCGCGCCGACGACCCCATGGCCATGTACCTGGCCGACCTGTGCACGATCCCGTCGAACCTCGCCGGGAACGCCGCCGTCTCGGTGCCGTGCGGGCTGGCCGACGGCCTGCCGGTCGGCCTGCAGATCATGGCCCCGACCCTCGGCGACGACCGCGTCTACCGCGTCGGCGCCGCCGTCGAGCGCGCCCTCGAGGACCGCTGGGGCGGCCCGCTGCTCAAGCAGGCCCCGGAACTGGTGGAGGCAAAGTGACCACGGCGACCTTCATGCCCTACGAGGAAGCGCTCGCGAAGTACGAGCCGGTGCTCGGGATCGAGACGCACATCGAGCTGGGCACCGCGTCGAAGATGTTCTGCGGCTGCCCGACGGCGTTCGGGGCGGAGCCCAACACGCAGGTGTGCCCGGTGTGCCTCGGCCTGCCCGGCGCCCTGCCGGTGACGAACCACGCCGCGATCGAGGGCATCGTCAAGATCGGGCTCGCGCTGAACTGCGACATCGTGGAGTGGTGCCGGTTCGCCCGGAAGAACTACTTCTACCCGGACATGCCGAAGAACTTCCAGATCTCGCAGTACGACGAGCCGCTCTGCGTCGACGGCCACCTGGACGTCGAGGTCGAGGGCGAGACGTACCGCATCGAGATCGAGCGCGTCCACATGGAGGAGGACACCGGCAAGTCGCTGCACGTCGGCGGCAGCACGGGCCGCATCCACGGCGCCGAGTTCTCGCTCGTCGACTACAACCGCGCGGGCATCCCGCTGGTCGAGATCGTCACCAAGCCGATCGTCGCGACCGGCGACCGCGCGCCCCTCGTGGCCCGCGCGTACGCGACGGAGCTGCGCGAGCTCGTCCGCTCCCTGGGCGTCTCGGACGTCCGGATGGAGGAGGGCTCGATGCGCTGCGACGTCAACGTGTCGCTGATGCCGCGCGGCGCCGACGAGTGGGGCACCCGCACCGAGACGAAGAACGTCAACTCGCTGCGCTCGGTCGAGCGGGCCGTCCGGTCCGAGATCGAGCGGCAGGCGGGCGTCCTGTCCGAGGGCGGGCGGATCGTGCAGGAGACCCGCCACTTCCACGAGGACACGGGCGGCACCACCAGCGGGCGCAGCAAGGAGGAGGCGCAGGACTACCGGTACTTCCCCGAGCCCGACCTGGTGCCGATGGCGCCGTCGCGGGAGTGGGTCGAGGAGCTGCGCGCGTCGCTGCCCGAGCTGCCCGCCGCCCGCCGCGCCCGCATCCAGCGGGAGTGGAACCTGTCCGACCTCGAACTGCGGGACGTCGTCAACGCGGGGGCCGTCGACCTCATCGAGTCGACGATCGCCGCGGGCGCCGACGCCGCGGCCGCCCGCAAGTGGTGGATGAACGAGCTGTCCCGTCGCGCGACCGAGCAGGGCGTCGAACTGGCCGACCTGCCGATCACGCCGGAGCAGGTCGCGCGCGTCCAGGCGATGATCACCGCCGGCGAGCTGAACGACAAGCTGGCCCGGCAGGTCTTCACCGGCGTCCTCGCCGGCGAGGGCGCCCCCGACGAGGTCGTCGCGGCGCGGGGCCTCAAGATCGTCAGCGACGAGGGCGAGCTGAACTCGGTCATCGACCAGGTGATCGCGGACAACGCCGACGTCGCCGACAAGATCCGCGCGGGGAAGGTCGCCGCCGCCGGCGCGCTCGTCGGCGCCGTCATGAAGGCGACCCGCGGCCAGGCCGACGCGGGCCGCGCCCGCGAGCTGATCCTGGCGAAGCTGTCCTGACGCCCCGCCGCCCCGCGGCTCCGCGCCGCGGGGCGGCGGAAAACCGATGGCCCGCCCGGCACGCCGCCGGTTAGCGTCGCGCGTGTGATCCATCAGCACCCGCTGGCCTACCTGCTCGGCATCGAGGGCCTCGCCCTCCTGCGCGCGTTCACCGGCGAGCACGACCGCGCGTTCGTCGAGGCGCGCCTCGGCGAGGTCCGGCGCCTGCTGGACGACCCGTCCCTGCGGCACGCCGTGGACGCCGAGCGCGTCGACGTCGTGGACGGCTACCGCTCCTGGGCGCCCGCCTACGACGAGGGCGCCAACGCCGCGTTCGACGTCGAGGCGCCCGTCCTGGCGGAGATCCTGGACACGATCCCGCCGGGCGTCGCCCTCGACGCCGCCTGCGGCACCGGCCGCCACACCTCGCTCCTCGCCCGCCGCGGCCACCGCCCCATCGGCGTGGACGCGTCGCCGGACATGCTCGCCCGGGCCCGCGCCCGCGTCCCGGAAGCGTGCTTCGTCCGCGGCGACCTGCACCGCCTGCCGGTGCGGGACGCCTCGGTGGACCTGGTCGTGACCGGGCTCGCCCTCATGCACGTCCCGGACATCGCCCCGGTGCTGGCCGAGTTCGCGCGCGTGCTGCGTCCGGGCGGCGACCTGGTGGTCTCGGACGTGCACCCGGACCACGTCGCGCGGGGCTCGGTCCCGCCCGTCCGGGACGCCGAGGGCCGACCCGGACGCTTGGTGGCGCACCGGCACACGGTGGGCGACCACGTCCGCGCCGCGCTCGGCGCGGGCCTGGAGGTCCGCCGCTGCGAGGAGCCCGTGCCGCCCGCCCCGCCGCGACCGGAGGGCCCGCCCCCGGCCGGTCCGGGCCCGTGGGACGTGTGGCCGTGGTCCCTCGCGCCGCTCGTCCCGGACGCCGCGGCCGCCGCGGCGGCCGGCGTCCCGGCGATCCTGCTCCTCCACCACCGCCGCCCCGCCTCCTGACGGTGCGGGACGGCCGCGGCCGCGGGATCGGCGGTTTCGGGCGGTGGATACCTCGGCGATGGGATCGTCCGCAATGGGGGTTCTGTGGATTATGGGAGTGGGACGGTGAGGATTCGGTCGTCCGAATCCGCGGGGTCGCCGCGACCGTCGCGGTTGCTCGTGGTGACCCAGAGGGTGCCGTCCGGGGCCCGGACGGCCGCCCGCAGGCGGCCGTACTCGCCCCGCAGGCGGGCGCGGGGCTCCCCGGCGCCGCCGTCCGCCAGCGGGACCTCCCAGAGGCGCTCGCCCGCGAGCGCGGCGGCCCACAGGGAGCCGTTCGCGTAGGCGAGGCCGGACGGGGACGCCTCGTCGGTCGTCCAGGTGACGAGGGGGTCGACGAACTCGTCGTCGGGCGAGCCCTCGCCCTCGACCTCGGGCCAGCCGTAGTTGCCGCCCTTCTCGATCAGGTTCACCTCGTCGAACTCGTTCTGGCCGAACTCGGTGGCGTAGAGGCGGTTCCGGTCGTCCCACGCGATGCCCTGCACGTTGCGGTGGCCGTAGGACCAGACGCGGTTGCCGAACGGGTTGCCGGGGGCCGGGGCGCCCTCGGGGGTGACGCGGAGGATCTTGCCGCCGAGGGAGTCGCGGTCCTGCGCGAGGGACGGGTCGCCGACCTCGCCGGTCGTGACGTAGAGCATGCCGTCGGGGCCGAACGCGAGGCGTCCGCCGTTGTGGTTCGAGCCCTTCGGGATGCCGGTGACGACCGGCTGCGGGTCGCCGAGCCGTCGTCCGTCGTAGGCGGCCCGGACGACGCGGTTGTCGTCGGCCGCGGTGTAGTACAGGTAGACGAGGCGGTCGTCGTCGAACGCGGGGGACACGGCGACGCCGAGCAGGCCGCCCTCGCCGAGCGGGTCGACGCCCGGGACCGTGGCGACGGCCGAGGTCTCGCCGGACGGGGCGACGCGCAGGAGCCGGGCGCTCTGCCGTTCGGTGACGAGGGCGTCGCCGCCGGGCAGGAACGCCACGGCCCACGGCACCTCGAGGTCCGTCGCCACGGGGCGGACGGACCCCGCCGGGGCGGACGGACCGGGCGGCGGGCTCGCGGAGCCGCCGGAGCCGCCGGAGCCGCCGCCCGAGGAGCAGGCGCCCAGGGCGAGCACGGTCGCCAGGACGGCCGCCGGGACGGTCGGGTGCTTGCGCATGATGGGCCTCCCGCGTCCCAGGATGGCACGACCGGGGCGAGCCGGACACGGAAATGGTCACTGTGCGTGATCCGGGGCATCGGTGACGATCGTGTTTCGGTCTCCTCAAACGTGTTCTTCACATGGTGCTTCGCCGCGCTTCGTCGCCGGGTGGACGCACTCCCTCAATCGCTCCGTGACCTACGGAACGTACATTGGGCGTCACGGTGATCCCGCATCGCAGCGACGGAGCTGATCTCCGGCCGGCGCAGCCGACACGCTCGCCGCCGGCCCCGCGCCGACCCTGCGCGGGGGCACGATCCTCGACCCTCCAGGCGTTATCGGGCCGGTGAGGGTGCGGACCCCGAATTCCCCGGCGCGCTGCGGTCGCGCGCCCGGACCGAGCGCTCCAGGCGGGGCGGGAAGGGACACGGCGCGATGAGCGGCGAGAACGCCACGCGGATGCCGCCGCGTGCCCTGCCGGTCGTCATCGCCGCGATCGTCGGCGTGCTGTACGCCGTCGGCTCGCTGGCGGGCTGGGGCGGCACGGCGTTCATCACGTGGGCCGAGGCGGGCGCGGCGGGCGCCGCGGCGGTCTCCCTGCTGGCGTCGGCCGGACGGCCCCGCGGCGGGGACGGCGACGGCGCGAGCGGCCTGCGGCGGCTGTCGGCGGGCGGGATCTGGCGGGCGTCCATGCGCTGGTACGGCATCGCCGCGTCGTGCTGGTTCCTCGGCGCGGTCGGCAGCGCCCTCGCCGACTACGCGAGCCGCAGCGCGCTGTCCCTGTCGGTACCGGACCTGTTCTACCTGCTCGCCGTGGTCGCGCTGGTCGTGGGGCTGGTCGTCCCGGTGAGCCCGCCGCGGGACGTGGGGACGTGGCTGCGGTACGCGGCCGACACGTACGTGTGCGTCTGCGGGCTGTTCGTCCTCGGCTGGGTCGCGGTCTTCAGCACCCTGTACCACCGGTCGGGGGAGACGCCGACCGAGTTCCTGCTCGAACTGCTGTACCCGCTGATCGACATCGCGCTGGTGTGCGGGGCGCTGCCGTTCGTGCTGGGGGCGGCGCGGGGGCACCGCCGGCCCGCCTGGATGGGGTACGGCGCGCTGGCGGCGTTCGCGATCGCCGACATCGTGACGACGTTCGTCCGGCTGCACGGCGGCGCGCCCGCCGAGGACCCCGCCGACATCCTGCGGCTCGCCGGGCTGCTGCTGCTGATGCTCGTCCCGTGGACGGAGCCGGTGCCGGAGCCGACCGACGACCTCCCGCCGGACGCCGACGTGGCGCGGGCGGACGACTCCGGGGCGCGGCGCGGCCGGATGATCGGCCCCGGGATCGCCCCGGCGGCGGTCGCCGCGGCGGCCGCGCTGTTCATCGCGGGCCACACGCTGACCGGGCGGCACGGGATGGAGCCGGTCGTGCCGCTCGTGGCGGGGTCGGCGACGCTGGTGCTGCTGGCGCGGCTGGCGGCGCTGCTGCGCGAGAACGACCGGCTGCGCCGGGAGGTCGAGGCGGGCGAGCAGCACTTCCGCGCCCTGTCGGAGAGCATCGACGACGCCGTCCTGATCTGCGACCTGGACGCCACCGTGCAGTACGCGAGCGCGGGCGCCCTGCGGACGTACCACTACGGGGCCGACGAGCTGGTCGGCCGGCCGCTGCTCGACCTCGTCCACCCGGAGGACCTGCCGCGGCTGGAGGAGGTCTTCACCGAGTTCCTGGAGGCCGAGGACGGGTTCCTCGGCGAGGACGTCCTGCGCGTCTCGTGCCGGGTCCGCGCGGCCGACGGCACGTGGCTGCCGACGGAGTCGACGGTGTCGCGCTACAGCGGCGGGTCGTCCGGGCGGCTGCTGGTGACGACCCGCGACCTCAGCGAGCAGGCGGCGCTGCAGCGGCAGGTCGCGCACCTGACGTTCCACGACGGCCTCACCGGGCTGCCGAACCGGTCGTTCTTCGAGGAGCGGACCCGGGAGCTGCTGTCCCGGCAGCGGACCGGCGACAAGATCGCGGTGGTGTTCGTCGACCTGGACGGCTTCACCGACGTGAACGACTCGGCGGGGCACGCGGCGGGCGACCAGGTGCTGGCGCAGGCCGCGCGGCGGCTGCGCGGCAACGTGCTGGCCGACGACACGGTGGCGCGCTGGGGCGGCGACGAGTTCGCGGTGCTGGTGCAGCTCCCGTCGGACGAGCGGGAGACGCAGGCGACCGTCGAGCTGGCGGGGCGGCTGCTGCGGGTGCTGTCGGCCGACCCGTACCAGGTCGGCGGCAAGCAGATCGCGCTGACCGCGAGCGTCGGGATCGCGTTCGCCGGGGACGACGAGCGGCCGCCCGGCCGCGGCGCCGACCCGGGGCGGCTCGTCCGGCGCAGCGCCGCGGACCTGCTGCGCAACGGCGACCTGGCGATGGCGCGCGCCAAGGAGATGGGCGGCGGCCGGGTCGAGGTGTACGCGCCGCACATGCACGCCGACGTCGTCCGGCGGCTGGAGCTGGGCAGCGACCTGCAGCGGGCGCTGGCCGAGGAGCAGTTCGCGGTGGAGTTCCAGCCGGTGGTGGACCTCGCGACGTCCCGGGTGACGGGCGTGGAGGCGCTGCTGCGCTGGTGGCGGGGGAGCGAGGCGGTGCCGCCGGAGGAGTTCATCGGCCCGGCCGAGGAGGCGGGGCTGATGCTGCCGCTCGGCGACTGGGTGCTGCGGGAGGCGTGCCGGGAGGTGGCCCGCTGGCGGGCGGACTCGTGGGACGTCGGCCTGTCGGTGAACTTCACCGCCCGGCAGATCGGCGCGCCACGGTTCGTGGAGACGGTCGCGGCGGTGCTGGAGGAGTCGGGCCTGCCGCCGCACGCCCTCACGCTGGAGGTGCGGGAGGAGGTGCTGGTCGACGACGGGACGAACGTGGAGCGGCTGGAGGCGCTCCGCGACCTCGGCGTCCGGCTGGCGATCGACGACTTCGGCACCGGCTACGCGTCGCTGGCGTACCTCGGGCGGCTCCCGGTGGACGTCATCAAGATCGACCCGTCGTTCGTCGCGGGGCTCGGCACGGACGAGACGAGCACGCTGCTCACCCGCACGATCGTCCGGCTGGGCAGCGACCTCGGGCTGACGGTGGTGGCGGAGGGCATCGAGCGGCCCGAGCAGCTCGAGCTGCTGCGGGAGATGGGCTGCCCGCGCGGGCAGGGGTTCCTGGTGGCGCGGCCGATGGCGGCGGGGCGGGTCGAGTCGCTCGTCCGGACGAACCTGGCGGGCGGCGGGGACGACGTCAGCGGTGAGATCCCGCTGCCGCTGCCGGGGTGAACCCCGCCACATTCCGTCTCATATGGTGAGACAATGTGTTCAAGGATTTGACCGGCGGGCGCACATCGGCGAAAGTGGGGCCCGTGCAGAGCATCTCCACCATCATCCTCGTAGTACTTGGTCGGCGCGCAGGCTGACCGAGTCCTAACGTCCTGCGCGCCTCCCCTCGACCGCCATACGGCGGCGGGGGTTTTTTGTTGCCCGGCGAGCCCAGTCTCTCTCCCCAAGGAACCGCAGATCATGACGACCGAACAGATGACGGGAGCCCAGGCGCTGGTGCGCGCACTGGAGAACGTCGGCGTCGACACTGTGTTCGGCATCCCGGGTGGCGCGATCCTCCCGGCCTACGACCCGCTCTTCGACTCCGCGAAGCTCCGCCACATCCTCGTCCGGCACGAGCAGGGCGCCGGACACGCCGCCCAGGGCTACGCGATGGTGACCGGCAAGGTGGGGGTCTGCATGGCCACCAGCGGGCCCGGCGCCACCAACCTCGTCACCGCGATCTCCGACGCCTACATGGACTCCGTGCCGATGGTGGCGATCACCGGACAGGTCGCGACGTCGCTGATCGGGACCGACGGGTTCCAGGAGGCCGACATCGCCGGCATCACGATGCCGATCACCAAGCACAACTTCCTGGTCACCGACGCCCGCGACATCGGCCGCACGATCGCCGAGGCGTTCCACATCGCGAGCACCGGCCGCCCCGGGCCCGTCCTGGTCGACATCGCGAAGGACGCGCTGCAGGCGACCGTCGGGTTCGAGTGGCCCGTCGCCCTCCAGCTCCCCGGGTACCGGCCCGTCACCCGGCCGCACTCCAAGCAGGTCCGCGAGGCGGCACGGCTGATCGTCGAGTCGAAGCGCCCGGTGCTGTACGTCGGCGGCGGCGTCCTGAAGGCGGGCGCGTCCGCCGAGCTGAAGGTGCTGACGGAGCTGACCGGCGCGCCGGTCGTCACCACGCTGATGGCGAAGGGCGCGCTGCCCGACAGCCACCCGCAGCACATGGGCATGCCCGGCATGCACGGCGGCGTCGGCGCCGTCGGCGCCCTGCAGCGCGCCGACCTGCTGGTCACCCTCGGCGCCCGCTTCGACGACCGCGTCACCGGCAAGCTCGACGGGTTCGCGCCGCACGCCAAGGTCGTCCACGCCGACATCGACCCCGCCGAGATCTCCAAGAACCGGCACGCCGACGTCCCGATCGTCGGGGACGCCCGCGAGGTCATCGCCGACCTGATCGTCGCCGTGCAGAACGAGCACGCGGCGGGCAAGACCGGCGACTACGCCGACTGGTGGCGGCAGCTCGACGCGTGGCGCGAGACCTACCCGCTCGGGTACGACGCCCCCGCGGACGGGTCGCTGTCGCCGCAGCAGGTCATCGAGCGGATCGGGCAGATGGTCGGGCCGGACGCCTACTACGTCGCGGGCGTCGGGCAGCACCAGATGTGGGCCGCGCAGTTCATCAAGTACGAGCGGCCCGGCGCGTTCCTCAACTCCGGCGGCGCGGGCACGATGGGCTACGCCGTCCCGGCCGCGATGGGCGCCAAGGTCGGCGCGCCCGACACGCAGGTGTGGGCGATCGACGGCGACGGCTGCTTCCAGATGACCAACCAGGAGCTCGCCACCTGCGCCATCGAGGGCATCCCCGTGAAGATCGCGGTGATCAACAACGGTAACCTCGGCATGGTCCGGCAGTGGCAGACGCTCTTCTACAACGAGCGCTACTCCAACACGAATCTGCACGCCGCGAAGCGGATTCCGGACTTCGTGAAGCTCGCGGAGGCGTACGGTTGCGTGGGGCTGCGCTGCGAGCGGGCGGAGGACGTCGACGCCGTCATCACCAAGGCGATGGAGATCAACGACGCGCCCGTCGTGATCGACTTCGTGGTGCACCAGGACGCCATGGTCTGGCCCATGGTCGCCGCCGGCACGACCAACGACGACATCAAGATCGCCAGGGACATGGCCCCCGACTGGGAGAACGGAGACTGACCCCGATGAGCCTGCACACCCTCTCGGTGCTGGTGGAGAACAAGCCCGGCATCCTCGCGCGGGTCGCGGCGCTGTTCTCCCGGCGCGGCTTCAACATCGAGTCGCTCGCGGTCGGCGTCACCGAGCACCCCGACATCTCCCGGATGACGATCGTCGTCAACGTCGAGAGCCTGCCGCTGGAGCAGGTCACCAAGCAGCTCAACAAGCTGATCAACGTGCTGAAGATCGTCGAGCTGGACCAGTCGGCGTCCGTCCAGCGCGAGCTCGTCCTGGTCAAGGTGCGCGCCGACGCCGAGACCCGGTCGCAGGTCCTGGAGACCGTGAACCTGTTCCGCGCCAAGGTCGTGGACGTCGCCCCGGACGCGGTGACGATCGAGGCCACCGGCAACCGCGACAAGCTCGACGCCTTCATCCGCGTCCTCGAGCCGTTCGGCATCAAGGAGCTGGTGCAGTCCGGCATGGTGGCCATCGGGCGCGGCGCGCGCTCCATCACCGACCGCTCGCTGCGGGCCATCGAGCGCAGCGCGTGACCATAGAAAACCGACACTCTGAAAGGCAGCAGCACTGTGGCTGAGATGTTCTACGACGACGCCGCCGACCTGAGCGTGATCCAGGGCCGGCACGTGGCGATCATCGGCTACGGCAGCCAGGGGCACGCGCACGCGCTCTCCCTGCGCGACTCCGGCGTCGACGTCCGGGTCGGGCTCCGCGAGGGGTCCCCCAGCCGGGAGAAGGCGGAGGCCGAGGGCCTGCGCGTCGTCACCCCGGCGGAGGCGGCCGAGGAGGCCGACCTCATCATGCTGCTGGCTCCCGACCACCACCACCGGGAGATCTTCGAGAAGGACATCAAGCCCGCGCTCGTCGAGGGCGACGCGCTGTTCTTCGGCCACGGCTTCAGCATCCGCTACGACCTGGTCCAGCCGCCGGAGGGCGTGGACGTGGCGATGGTCGCGCCGAAGGGCCCCGGCCACCTCGTCCGCCGCCAGTTCGTCGCGGGCCGCGGCGTCCCGGTGATCGTCGCGGTGGAGAAGGACGCGTCCGGCAACGCCTGGCCGCTGGCCCTCGCCTACGCCAAGGCCATCGGCGGCCTGCGCGCGGGCGGCATCAAGACGACCTTCACCGAGGAGACCGAGACCGACCTGTTCGGCGAGCAGGCCGTGCTGTGCGGCGGCGCGTCCGAGCTGGTGAAGGCCGGGTTCGAGGTGCTGACCGAGGCCGGCTACCAGCCGGAGGTCGCCTACTTCGAGGTCCTGCACGAGCTGAAGCTGATCGTCGACCTCATGTACGAGGGCGGCATCTCCAAGATGTACTGGTCGGTGTCCGACAACGCCGAGTACGGCGGCTACCGCAGCGGCCCGCGCGTGATCACGCCGGAGACCAAGGCCGCGATGAAGAAGATCCTCGGCGAGATCCAGTCCGGCGAGTACGCCAAGGAGCTGGTGGACGAGTTCGAGAGCGGCCAGAAGAAGTTCAGCGAGTACCGCGAGAAGATGGCCGAGCACCCGGTCGAGAAGACGGGCGCCGAGCTGCGCCCGATGATGAGCTGGCTGAACGACTGAGCCGGCCGGCCGGGCCGGCCGCGCGGCCGCACCGGCGAACGACCGAGCCGACGCCCGGACGGTGGCGTCGGCTCGGTCCGTTCCGGGCCCGGCGCGTCTTCCGGGCGGGGCGGTGCGTCAGCGCAGCAGGCGCCGCAGCAGCCGGGTGACCGGCGACAGGTTCTCCTGATCCCGGCCGACCACCAGCGCGAGGTAGCCGCCGCGGGTGAAGTAGAGGGTGACGTCCTTCGCCCCGACCGCCCGCCGCTGCGGGCCCGTCCGGACGCCGTCGGGCCGGACGGCCCCGAACCGCGCCTCCCGCCGGACGCCGAGGGCCGTCGCCGCGATGTGCACGTCGTACCGTCCGGGCTCGATCGCGGCCGGGTCGGCGAGCAGCTCGAAACCGCCGGGGACGCCGGTCCGCGGGGCGGTGGGGAGGCGGTGCTCGCGGCCGGTGGTGCGCTCCCGCAGCAGGATCTCGGCGGACGAGCGGTCGGTCGCGACGCGCTGCAGCCGGGCGGCGCCGCGGAGCCGCACCCGGCGGCCCTGCCAGTCGGCGCCGTCGAGCCGGTGGTCGACGCCGACCTCGCCGGTGATGTCGACGTCCTGCCGGGGGACGCCGCGCAGGAACGGGTACATCGCGTAGATCCGGCCGCCGACCACCACCGCGCCCGCCGGGCCGCCCTCCACCTCGTCGCGGATCAGCCGCTCCAGTTCGTCGAGCAGGTCGTGCTGGACGCAGAACGCGCGCAGCCGCGCCGACGCGGGCAGCCCCGCGCGGACGACGTCGTCGAGCCCGTCCGGGCCGATCAGCCGGCGGGTGCCCTCGACGAGCCGGGCGCGCTGCATGGGGTCGAGCTCCAGGAACCGGTGGTCGTACACGCGCAGGACATCGCGCAGGACGCTGATCGAGACATCGGTCGGGACGCTGATGCTGTCGGACGTCACGGTGCCCTCTCCTGATCGCCGGGAACTTCGGTCACGGTAAGCCACCGTTCGATTTCGCACAGTAAAAATCTCAGGACCCTATCTCCTCGGATGCATACTCGGTATTGCCTAAGGCATACGCGGTATGCATACTTCGTAGGCATGTCGATCCGTCATGGCCTCCTGGCACTGCTGTCCCAGGGGCCCCGCTACGGCTACCAGCTGCGCACCGAGTTCGAGACGTCCACGGGCGCGACCTGGCCCCTCAACATCGGCCAGGTGTACTCCACCCTCTCCCGCCTGGAACGGGACGAGATGGTCACCCGCGTCGGCGCCGACGACGAGGGCCGGTTCGTCTACCGGATCACCCCGGCGGGCGCGGACGAGGTGCGGCGCTGGTTCGCCACCCCCGTCGCCCGCGCCGACCGGCCCCGCGACGAACTCGCGATCAAGCTGGCGATGGCCGTCACCGCGCCCGGCGTGGACGTCCGGGGGGTCGTGCAGGCCCAGCGCACCGCGACGCTGCGCTCGCTGCAGGACCTCACCCGCCTCAAGGCCGGGCCGCCCGCCGAGGACCCCGGCCAGAGCGACCACGCCTGGCGGCTCGTCCTCGAATCCATGATCTTCCAGGCGGAGGCGGAGGTCCGCTGGCTCGACCACTGCGAGGCGTACGTCGCCCGCGCCGTCCCGTCCGTCCCGTCCGTCCCGCCCGCCGGGCCCGCCGAGCCCGCGCCGGACGCGGCCGACGCCGGCCCGTCCGTCCAGGGGAAGGCGCGCCGGTGAGCGTCCTGTCCATGCGGGGCGTGACCCGCGACCACGGGACGGGCGCCGCGCTCGTCCACGCGCTGGCCGACGTCGACCTGGACGTCGCCGAGGGCGAGTTCGTCGCGGTGATGGGCCCGTCCGGCTCCGGCAAGACGACCCTGCTCACGCTCGCGGGCGGGCTCGACGCGCCGAGCGCCGGGCAGATCCTCGTCGCGGGCGCCGACCTCGCCCGGCTGAAGGCGTCCGGACGGTCGGCGCTGCGCCGCCGCGGCATCGGGTACGTCTTCCAGAACCTCAACCTCATCCCCGGCCTCACCGCCGCCGAGAACGTCATGCTGCCCCGCGAACTGGACGGCGTCCGCACGCGCCGGGCCCGCGCGGAGGCCCGCGCCGCGCTGGCGGAGGTCGGCGTCACCGACCTCGCCGACCGGTACCCCGACGAGATGTCCGGCGGCCAGCAGCAGCGCGTCGCGATCGCCCGCGCGCTCGTCGGCGACCGGCGGCTCGTCCTGGCCGACGAGCCGACCGGCGCGCTCGACAGCCGCACCGGCGACGACGTCATGCGCGTCCTGCGGCAGCGCTGCGACGCGGGCGCGGCCTGCCTGATGGTCACCCACGAGTCAAGGCACGCCGCCTGGGCCGACCGGGTGGTGTTCCTGCGGGACGGCCGCGTCGTCGACGCCACGCCGTCCCGCGTCGGCCCCGAGTCCCTCCTGCGGGAGGTGCCGTGAGCCCGGTCAGGGCGGCGCTGCGCATCGCGTGGCGGGACGCGCTGCGCGCCAAGGGGCGTACGGCCCTCATCATGTGCATGGTCGGCCTGCCCGTCGCGGCCGTCGTGGCGCTCGGCGCGGTCTGGCAGACCTCGGGGTGGTCGCCGCGCGAGTCGCTGCCGCACGAACTCGGCACGGCCGACGCCCGCCTGGCCGGCGTCGCGCACGGGCCGGTCGAGCAGCACCCCCTCCTCCCCGATTACATGGTGAAGAAGAGGCAGGACGAGCCCGACACGGAGCGGAGCCGGACGACGGCGGAGATCACGCGCGCGGTCACCGCCGTGTACGGCCCGGACGCCCGGGTCCTGCCGATCGACCGCGCCTCGACGACCTGGCTCCGGACGCCGCGCGGCTTCCTGTTCACCGACCTCGTCCAGGTCGACCTGCGCGACCCCCTGGCCCGCGGGATCCTCGACGTCACCGCCGGACGGGCGCCCGGCGCGGCGGAGGAGGTCGCGCTCACGGAGGGGCTCGCGGACCGCTTCCCGCTCGGCTCGACCGTCCAGATCGACCGCGAGGGCACCGCGAAGCGCGTCGTCGGGCACGTGCGCGATCCCCGGTCGCCCGACCGGCGCGTCGCGGTCGTCCTGCCCGGCGCGGTCCCCGGCGCCGGGGAGGCGGGGACGGAGTGGCTGATCGGCACCGGCCGTCCGGTCACGTGGAAGGACGTCACCGGGTTCAACCGGGACGGCATCACGGTGCTGTCCCGCGCGGTGGTGGAGGACCCGCCGCCCGCGTCGGCGGTGTCGCCCGAACTCTCGGTCGACAGCAACATGGACGACCCCGCCACCATCGCGACCGTCGCGCTGGCCGTCGCGATGATCCTCCTCGAGATCGTCCTGCTCGCCGGCCCCGCGTTCGCCGTCGACGTCCGCCGGCGACGGCGCCTGCTCGCGCTGCTCGCGGTCACCGGCGGCGGCCCCCGGCACCTGACGACCGTGGTCCTCGCGGGCGGGCTCGTGCTCGGCGGGGCGGGCGCGCTGGCCGGGACGCTGGTCGGCCTCGCCGTCACGGCGGCGGCCCGCGCGATCGTCAACGCGGCGGGCGGCACGGCGTGGGGCCCGTTCGAGGCGCCGTGGCCCGCGGTCGCCGCGACGGCGCTGCTCGGCGCCGCCAGCGGCCTGGTCGCCGCGTACGTCCCGGCCCGGCAGGCCGCCCGGATGGACGTCGTCGCCGCGCTCGCCGGCCGCCGCGACACGGGCGGCGCGCGGGGCCGCCGCGGCCGCCCGATCGCGGGCGCCGTCCTGGTGGGGGCCGGAGCGCTCGGCAGCCTGGTGGGGGAGCGGACGTTCGGCGAGTTCGGGGCGGCCTTCGGCGCGGCCGCCGTCATCATCGGCGGCGTCCTGCTCGTCCCCTGGCTGGTCGGGGCGACGGGCCGGGTCGCCGGCCGGCTGCCGGTGCCGCTGCGCCTCGCCGTCCGGGACGGCGCCCGCAACCGCGCCCGCACCGCGCCCGCCGTCGCCGCGATCATGGCGGCGGTGGCCGGGGCGACCGCGCTGGCCGTGGGCAACGCCTCCGACCTGCGGCAGGAGCGGATGGACTACACGCCGCTCTTTCCGGTCGGCTCGACACTGGTCACGCCGCCCCGGGAACAGGGCGACGCCGTCCGGACCGCGGTCGAGCGCGAACTGCCCGGCGTCCCACTGGTCGAACTGCGGACCCTGCCCGACGACGACTCGGTCTGTCCCGGCGCCTCCGACTGTCCCTCGGTGTCGTTCCGGACGGACCCGGTCCCCGGTGAGCGGTCGCTCGCCATGGGGCCCGTCGTCGGCGGAGCCGCCGAGGCGCGGATGCTGCTCGGCCGGACCGACCCCCGGGTCGAGGCGGCGCTGGCCGCCGGGAAGATCGTGCTGTTCGCCGCCCGTCCGCCCTCGGACGGGACGACGACGGCCACCGTCTCGGTGTGGCGCGACGGCCGGAGCACGGTCCGCGAGAAGGTGCGGGACCTGCCGGCGACCGCCGTCACGGAGAAGGCGCCCGTCGACGCCCTGGTGCCGCCGGCCGCCGCCGAGCGGATCGGGCTCTCCCCGCGGCTCACGGCGTTCGGGATCGACCGGGCCCGCCACCGGGTGACCGAGGCGGAGCAGGGCCGGCTGGCCGAGGTGGTCGCGGGCCTGGGCAAGGGCGACGCGGCCATCCACGAGACGGGCAACGTCCGGGTCGAACGCGGATTCAACCGCTCCGACGAACCGGTGATGCTGGCGCTGGCCGCCGCGGCGGCCGTCCTCGCCCTCGGCGGGGCGCTGATCGCGACCGGCCTGTCGGCCGCCGACGCCCGGCCCGACCTCGCCGTCCTCGCCGCGGTCGGCGCCCGGCCGCGCACCCGGCGGCTGCTGGCGGCGGGCCAGGCGGCGTACATCGCCGTGCTCGGCTGCTGGCTCGGGATCGCCGCCGGTCTCGTCCCCGGCATCGCCGCGTCCCGCTCGCTCACCGACACCGGGGCGGCGCACGGTACCGTCCTCGCCGTCCCCTGGGCGCTGCTCGCCGCGATCGGCGTCGGCATCCCGGTGCTCGTGGCCGCCGTGGCGGGGCTGTGCACCCGCTCGAAGCTCCCCATGACGCGCGTCACGGGCGAGTAGCCGCGCCGAGCGAAGCCACGGGCCGGCGCTGCTGATAGCGTCCGGCTCGTGGCTGAGGGGGTTACGGCCGGCGGGGGAGCGGGCACCCTCGACCGTGCGCCGGCGGGCCGCGCCGGACGGGACGCGCGCCGCCGCTTCGCCGCGCGCGGGCGCCGCCTGCTCGCCCGCGCCCGCGCCCGCTCCGGCGTCCTCGCGACGGCGCTGGTCGCCGCGGCCGTGTACGCCGCGTACTCGCTGCTGCGCCTGCACGCCTTCCGCGCGAGCAGCTACGACCTGGTGATCTTCGACCAGGCGGTCCGCTCCTACAGCGGGTTCGGGCCGCCGGTCGCGCTCGTCAAGGGCGTCCACAACGGCTTCGGGCCCGACTTCTCCGTCCTCGGCGACCACTTCTCGCCGATCCTGGCCGTCCTCGCACCGCTCTACTGGATCCACGACGGCCCCGGCACGCTGCTCGTCGCGCAGGCCGTGCTGTTCGCCGCCGCGATCGTCCCGATCTGGCGGTTCACCGCGCGGCGGCTGGGCCCGGCCGCCGCCTACTGCGCGTCCGGCACGTACGCGCTGTCGTGGCCGGTCGCCGAGGCGCTCGCGTTCGACTTCCACGAGGTCGCGTTCGTCCCGCTCCTGTCGGCGCTGCTCATCGAGCGGCACGACGCCGGACGGCGCGGGCAGGCGGCGGCCCTCGCGGTCCTCCTGCTGCCGGTCAAGGAGGACATGGGCCTCCTGCTCGCCGGGTTCGGCCTCTACCTGCTCACCCGCCCCGGCGAGCGCCGCTCCGGCGCCGTCCACATCGCGGCCGGGCTCGCCGCCACCTGGGCGGCCTCCCGGTTCCTCATCCCGGCGTTCGGCGGGGACGACGACTACTACTGGGCGTACGGCGCGCTCGGCCCCGACCTGCCGGGCGCCGCCGCGCACGCGCTCACGCACCCCTGGGACGTCCTGGCGCTGCTGGGCGACCCGCCCGCCAAACTCGTCATGATGCTGCTGCTCGCCGCGCCGCTGCTGCTGCTCCCGCTGGCGTCGCCGCTGACGCTCGCCGCGGTCCCGCTGCTCGCGGAGCGGATGCTGGCCTCCGGATTCGAGAACTGGTGGCAGACGCGGTACCACTACAACGCGTTCATCATCGCGGTCCTCGTCCTGGCGGCCGTGGACGGGGCGGTGCGGCTGCGCGACCGCTTCCGCGCGGCCCGCCGCGGGCCGCGCGCCCTCCCCGCCGCCGCCCTGCTGGCCGCCGCGGCCGCCACCGTCCCGTTCTTCGCGTTCGGCGAACTCGCCGACCCGTCCCTCTACCGGCGCGACGCGCGCGCACAGGCCGCGGCGGCCGCGGCGGCGCACGTCCCGTCCGGGGCCCTCGTCGAGGCGGCGAACAACGTCGGCCCGGCGCTCAGCGCCCGCGCGCACGTCCTGCTGCTGGACCGCTGGCCCCGCAACGCGCCGTGGGTCGTCGCCGACGTCGGGCGCCGGACGTTCCCGTTCCGCTCCGTGCACGACCAGCGCGTCCGCGTCCAGGGGCTGCTGCACCTCGGGTACCGGGAGGTCTTCCGGCGGGAGGGGTACGTCGTCCTGCACCATCCCGGCCGCCCGCCCACCGGCAATTTCGGACGGCCGTCCACGACATCGGGATGATCCTCCGGTCAGAATGACCGTGAAGGTGTCGGAAAGGTAAATCTGCCTATCATTTTCGCCAGGACTGCCTGATACTTGAGGAAGTCGTGACGGCCGCGTCCGGCGCGGGCGGCGCAGTCCGCGAAACCGCCGGTCACGCTGCCGGAGCGAGGGCAGGGGCGGAGCACGGAGCGAGGCCGGCGACGGTCCGCGGCAGGCGCGGAATTCCGCCACCGCGCGCCGATGCCGCGGGTGGGAAATACCCGGCCCGGAGAAGCGCGGCGCGGGGTGGGATATGTCGAGTGGTCACGGCGCGCGGCCCCCGGACGTCCGGCGCTTCGACACCTGCGGCCGGGCGTGGATCGCCGTCCTGCGGCACGTCTGGTCCGCCGGCGAGGCCGGCATGGCCGACCGCGGCCCCGTCATCGAAGGCCCGCCGCTGCTGTTCGAGATCGCCGCGCTGAGCCGCGACGACCCGATCCTGCGCGAGCACGGCGACCGCTCCCGCCTCGCCCGTCCCGCCGGGGAGGACGGCCGCCCCGGCGGGCGGGAGGGCGCGTCCGGCGGCGGGGCCCGCCCGGACGCCGATCAGATCCGCTGGGTCGTCGACCTGCTGCGCGCCCGCCCCTGGACCACCAGCGCCTGGATCTCGCTCGCGGCGCCCGGCGAGGCCGGCGCCCCGACCGCCCCGACCGCGCCACCCGCCCCGACCGCGCTGGCCTTCCGCATCCGCGGCTGCCTGCTCACCCTGACGGCGATGTTCCGCGCGCAGAACGTCCACCGCGCCTACCTCGCCTACCTCCCGCTGCGCGAGGTCCAGCTCCACGTCGCCGAACGGCTCGGGCTGCCGTCCGGCCCGCTCCGCGTCTTCGTCGACGTCCCGCACCTCGCCGTGGCGGACGCCGACCGCGTGGCCGCCATCCTCGCCTCTCAGCCCGAACCCAACGCGGTCTGACCCGTCCGGACCCGGCCTGACCCGTTCGGACCCGTTCGGACCCGTCCGGGACCCGGCCGGTCCTTGACCGACCCGGACAAAGGGGAGTTACCGGCGGGTGTTTCCCCGTGCGCGATGACCGGACGCGGCGAGGGATAGACTCGCCGACGGGGCGAGCGCACGACGAGGTGACTCGCGACTTCAGCTGCACGACCGCCCGCACATCCGACTTTCGAAGGACCGTTTCCCTTGAGCAAGCCCGTCGTCCTCGTCGCAGAAGAACTCTCTCCCGCCGGCATCGCCGTGCTGGAGTCCGACTTCGAGGTCCGCCACGTCGACGGAAGCGACCGCGAGCAGCTGCTGCCCGCGGTGGCCGACGTCGACGCGCTGATCGTCCGCAGCGCCACCAAGGTCACCGCGGAGGTGTTCGGGCACGCCGCGAAGCTGCGCGTCGTCGCCCGCGCCGGCGTCGGCCTCGACAACGTCGACGTCGAGGCCGCCACCAAGGCCGGCGTCATGGTCGTGAACGCGCCGACGTCCAACATCGTCACCGCCGCCGAGCACGCCATCGCGCTGCTGCTGGCCACCGCTCGGAACGTGCCACAGGGCCACGCCGCGCTCAAGCAGGGCGAGTGGAAGCGGTCCAAGTACACCGGCGTCGAACTGCAGGGCAAGACCGTCGGCGTCCTCGGCCTCGGCCGCATCGGCGTCCTCGTCGCCCAGCGCCTCGCCGCGTTCGACATGAACGTGATCGCGTTCGACCCGTACGTGCAGGCCGCCCGCGCCGCGCAGCTCGGCGTCAAGCTCGTCACCCTCGACGAGCTGCTCGCCGAGAGCGACTTCATCACCGTGCACCTGCCGAAGACCCCCGAGACCCTCGGGCTCATCGGCGACCGCGAGCTGCACCAGGTCAAGCCGAGCGTCCGCATCGTCAACGCGGCCCGCGGCGGGATCGTCGACGAGCAGGCCCTCGACCTCGCGATCAAGGACGGCCGCGTCGCCGCCGCCGGCCTCGACGTGTTCAGCAGCGAGCCCTGCACCGACAGCCCGCTGTTCCACCACGACAACGTCGTGGTCACCCCGCACCTCGGCGCCAGCACGCACGAGGCGCAGGAGAAGGCGGGCACGCAGGTCGCCCGCTCGGTGAAGCTCGCGCTGTCCGGCGAGTTCGTCCCGGACGCCGTCAACGTGCAGGGCGGCGCCGTCGCCGAGGACGTCAAGCCCGGCCTCCCGCTCGCCGAGAAGCTCGGCCGGATCTTCACCGCCCTCGCCGGCGGCGTCCCGGTCCGGCTCGACGTCGTCGTCCGCGGCGAGATCGCCGAGCACGACGTCAAGGTGCTCGAACTGGCCGCGCTCAAGGGCGTCTTCGTGGACGTCATCGAGGAGGCCGTCACGTTCGTGAACGCGCCCCTCCTGGCGCGCGACCGCGGCGTCGAGGTCACCCTCACCACCAGCGAGGACAGCCCCGACTGGCGCAACGTCGTGCAGGTGCGCGGCACCATGGCCGACGGCGCCGTCGTGTCGGTGTCCGGCACGCTCACCGGGCCCAAGCACGCCGAGCGGCTCATCGAGATCAACGGCTACAACATGGAGCTGGTCCCGACCGCGCACATGGCGTTCTTCTCCTACGAGGACCGCCCCGGCATCGTCGGCGCCGTCGGCAAGCTGCTGGGCGACGAGCAGGTCAACATCGCCGGCATGCAGGTCGGCCGGGACGAGAAGGGCGGCCGCGCGCTGATCGCCCTCACCGTCGACTCCGCCATCCCGGCGCAGCTCGTCGACGCCATCAAGGCCGAGGTCGGCGCCGACATGGGCCGCCGCGTCGACCTGGACGGCTGACCCCCGACCACCGCCGAGGGGCGGGCGCCCGGCACCGCGCCGGACGCCCGCCCCTCCGCCTTTGCGTCTCGCGTACTGAGATTTTCGGCCACCTGTCGGGACACCGCGCGGCGGTGCGGGTACCGTTGCAGGGAGTATGCGGCGCTTCGTGGTAACCCTTCGCTGCCGCAGCGGGGCCTGATCATCGGCGGGCCGGCCCGCTGCGGAGGCAGCCCACGGCCATGAGTCCGATGCCGCGCCGGACCGTGCGAACCACGGCCGCCGGCGGCCCGCACGCCGACCGCTCAGCGAAACCGGAGAACTCCCATGGACAGCACCACCGCGCCCGCCGCCCAGCCCGCCGCCGACGACGCCCGCGACGAGGCGGCCCGCGCCCTGCAGATCGCCCTGGACCGCCGCGACAACGGCGGCCACCCCACCCGCTGACCCGCGCCTCCGGCGCCTCCCGAGGTTGCCGGGCACCCGCGCGGGGCGGCAGGCTCGGGGCATGACGTCGAGTCCCCGCGCGGTCGCGGAGCCCGCCGAGCCGGACGAGGTCGCCGGCGTCCTGCGGGACGTCGCGCGCCTCGGCCCGTACTTCGAGATCCGCACCGACCCGGCGGAAGGGGCCGACCCCACGTGGCGGCCGTTCCCCGAGACCGACCGCGCGCGGCTCGCCGACCTGACCGCCCGGTACGCCGAGCGGCTCGGCACCCCCGAGCACCGCGTGGCCGCGTCCGTCCTGTTCCAGGGGCTCGCGTCCCGGGTGTGGTCCCCGGCGGTCGCGGCGGCGGCGCGCGGCGTCGTGCCCGACCTCGCCGGGCTGCACTGGCGGTGGACGCCCGGCGCGCCCGTCGCCCTCCGGCTCGCCGCGCCCGCCGGGTGGCGCGCCGCCGGGACGGACGGCGCCGCACGGCTCGTCCACGACCAGGTCGTCGCCCGGACCCTCGCACCGCTCCGCGACGCGCTGGCGGGCGTCGTGCGGCTCGCCGACGGGCTCGTGTGGGGCAACGCCGCGTCGGCGCTCGCCGGGAGCCTGAGCGTCGGCCCGCGCGACGCCGCGCGGGCGGCGCTCGTCCGGGCGCTGCTGGCGCTCCCGCCGCTGGACGGCACCGGCGGGTTCGGCCCCGCGGGGTTCGTCCGGCGGAGCTGCTGCCTGTACTACCGGGTGCCCGGCGGCGGCATGTGCGGCGACTGCGCCCTGCTCGGGCGCTGACCGGCCGCCCGGCCCGGAGTGCCCGGAATGCGAGATGGAAGCCCATGCAGTGAGACGTTTGCAGTAGAGTGCGCGCATGGCATCGCGCAGCATCCGTCTGGCCGTCATCCCCGGTGACGGGATCGGCCCCGAGGTGGTCGCCGAGGGACTGAAGGTCCTCGAGGCGGTCGCGCCGTCCGGCGGCCTGAAGTTCGAGCAGACCACCTACGACCTGGGCGCCGCCCGCTGGCACCGGACGGGCGAGACGCTGCCCGACACGGTCCTCGGCGAGCTGCGGGAGCAGGAGGTCATCCTGCTCGGCGCCGTCGGCGACCCCAGCGTGCCGAGCGGCGTGCTGGAGCGCGGGCTCCTGCTGCGGACCCGGTTCGAGCTCGACCACTACGTCAACCTGCGCCCGGTCAAGCTGTTCCCGGGCGTCGCGACGCCGCTCGCGGGCATCACCCCGGACGACATCGACATGGTCGTGGTCCGCGAGGGCACCGAGGGCCCGTACACGGGCGTCGGCGGCGTCCTGCGCAAGGGCACCCGGCACGAGGTCGCGACGCAGGAGAGCGTCAACACCGCCTTCGGTGTCGAGCGGGTGATCCGGTACGCGTTCGAGGTGGCCGCGTCGCGCCCGCGCAAGCACCTGACGCTCGTCCACAAGGACAACGTCCTCACCTTCGCCGGCGACCTCTACCAGCGGACGCTCAAGCGCGTCGGCGCGGAGTACCCGCAGGTCACGACCGCGTACACGCACGTGGACGCGGCCACGATGTTCTTCGTGAACGACCCGGGCCGGTTCGACGTCGTCGTCACCGACAACCTGTTCGGCGACATCATCACCGACATCGGCGCCGCCATCGCGGGCGGCATCGGCCTGGCCGCGTCCGGCAACGTCAACCCGGACCGGACGGCCCCGTCGATGTTCGAGCCCGTGCACGGCAGCGCCCCCGACATCGCGGGGCAGGGCAAGGCCGACCCGACCGCCACCATCCTGTCGGTCGCGATGCTGCTCGACCACGTCGGCGCCGGCGACGCCGCGCGCCGGGTCGAGCGGGCGGTGTCGGACGACCTGGGCGAGCGCGGCGCGCTCGGCGCCCGGTCGACCGCGCAGATCGGCGACGCGATCGCCAAGCGAGTATCCGGCTAGGGGCGCGCCTCCTGCCGGAACTGGGACACTCCGGGCGTGCCATGCGGCGCGCCCGGTTTTCCGTGTGCGCCGTTACCGAGGAGTCACCTCCACGAAGTACGACAATAAGGACTAAAGACGCCTATGCGGCGATGGGGCCGCACCGGCGATCCGCGAGAGGACAACCGCGATGAGCAGCAACCTGGACTTCGAGATCACGCTCACCGACCGGCCCGCGTCGGCCGCCGAGCGCGAGCGCGTCCTGGCCGACCCGGGCTTCGGCCGGTACTTCACCGACCACATGGTCACGATCCGCTACTCGGCGGACCGCGGCTGGTACGACGCGAAGCTCGAACCGTACGGGCCGATCCCGATGGACCCGGCGTGCCAGGTGTTCCACTACGCGCAGGAGCTCTTCGAGGGCCTCAAGGCGTACAAGCAGCCGGACGGCTCGATCGTCACGTTCCGCCCCTACATGAACGCCGCGCGGATGAACCGGTCCGCCAAGCGGATGGCGATGCCGCAGATCCCGGACGAGCTGTTCGTCCGCGCCTGCGAGCTCCTCGTCGGCACCGACCGCGCGTGGGTCCCGGACACCGAGGGGCACAGCCTCTACCTGCGCCCGTTCATGTTCGCCACCACCCGCGCCCTCGGCGTCAACAACCCGGCCAGCGAGTTCCTGTTCATGGTCATCGCCTCGCCGTCCGGGCTGTACTACCCGCGCGGCATCAAGCCCGTCTCGGTGTGGCTGTCGCAGGACTACACCCGCGCCGCCCCCGGCGGGACGGGCGAGGCGAAGTTCGGCGGCAACTACGCGGCGTCCTTCGCCGGGCAGGCCGAGGCCGTCGAGCAGGGCTGCGACCAGGTCGTCTGGCTCGACGCGGTGGAGCACCGCTGGGTCGAGGAGGTCGGCTCGATGAACCTCATGTTCGTCTACGGCTCCGGCTCGGACGCGCGCATCCTCACGCCCGCGCTCACCGGCACCCTGCTCGCCGGCATCACCCGCGACTCCATGCTCAAGCTCGCGCCCGACCTCGGCATCCAGGCCGAGGAAGGCAAGATCAGCATCGACGAGTGGCAGGCGGGCTGCGCGTCCGGCGAGATCACCGAGGTGTTCGGCTGCGGCACCGCCGCGATCATCAGCCCGGTCGGGCACGTCAAGGGCCACGACCGCGAGTGGACGATCGGCGACGGCGAGCCCGGCGAGATCTCGATGCGGCTCCGCGAGGAGCTCATCGGCATCCAGTACGGCACCCGCCCCGACCCGTACGGCTGGGTCCACAAGATCGTCTGATCCGAGGCGCGCCGGGGCGGCTCCGGCCGTCCCGGCCCGCGCCGCGCGTCTCGGCATGTGGGATCACGTTCTCAGCATTGGGTCGGGTGTGGCACACTGGGTGCATCATGCGCCACAGCCTCGTGATTATCGGCTGGCGCGCCGGCATCTGACGGGACATCGCCGGCGCGCAGACCTCTCACGTCCGTGAGGGGTCTTTTTTGTGTCCTGGCGCCGATCCGCCCATATCTGGGGGTTTCCGAAACCATGCAAGCTGACGCTTTCCACGTCTACGACACCACGCTGCGCGACGGCTCGCAGCAGGAGGGGCTCAACCTCTCCGTGGCCGACAAGCTCGCCATCGCGCGGCACCTGGACGACCTGGGCATCGGCTTCATCGAGGGCGGCTGGCCGGGCGCCAACCCCAAGGACACCGAGTTCTTCAGGCGGGCTCAGACCGAGCTGGACCTGAAGCACGCGCGGCTCACCGCGTTCGGCGCGACCCGCCGGGCCGGGGTGAAGGCGGCCGACGACCCGCAGGTCGCCGCGCTGCGCGAATCCGGCGCGTCCGTCGTGACCCTGGTCGCCAAAAGTCACGACAGGCACGTCGAGCTGGCCCTCCGCACCAGCCTGGAGGAGAACCTCGCGATGATCCGCGACACGGTCTCCCACCTGCGTGCGGAGGGCCGACGCGTCTTCCTGGACGCCGAGCACTTCTTCGACGGCTACAAGGCGAACCGCGCGTACGCGCTGGAGGCCGTCCGCACCGCCGCCGAGGCCGGCGCGGACGTCGTCGCGCTGTGCGACACCAACGGCGGCATGCTGCCGGACGAGCTCGCCGACGTCGTCCACGAGGTCGTGTCCCTCGGCGTGCGGGTCGGCATCCACTGCCACGACGACTCGGGCTGCGCGGTCGCGAACTCGCTCGCCGCCGTGCAGGCCGGCGCGACGCACGTCCAGGGGTGCGCCAACGGGTACGGCGAGCGCAGCGGCAACGCGAACCTGTTCACCCTCGTCGGGAACCTCCAGCTCAAGCGGGGGATGAGCCTGGTGCGGGACGACCAGCTCGCCGAGATGACCCGGATCGCGCACGCGGTGTCCGAGGTCACGAACGTGACGCCGAGCTCGCAGCAGCCCTACGTGGGCCTGTCGGCGTTCGCGCACAAGGCGGGCCTGCACGCGTCCGCCGTCAAGGTCGACCCGGACCTGTACCAGCACATCGACCCGGCGGCCGTCGGCAACGACATGCGGATGCTCGTGTCCAGCATGGCCGGGCGCGCCTCGGTCGAGCTGAAGGGCCGCGAGCTCGGCTACGACCTGTCCGGCGACAAGGCGAAGGCCGTCGTCGACCGCGTCAAGGAGCTGGAGTCGACCGGCTACACCTACGAGGCCGCCGACGCCTCCTTCGAGCTCCTCCTGCGCGAGGAGCTGACGGGCGTCCGGCAGCGGCACTTCGAGGTCGAGTCGTGGCGGTCGATCGTGGAGCGCCGTCCGGACGGCTCCATGATCAGCGAGGCGACGGTGAAGCTGCACGCCAAGGGCGAGCGGATCATCGCGACCGGCGAGGGCAACGGCCCCGTCAACGCCCTCGACAACGCCCTGCGCATCGCGCTGGAGCGGCTGTACCCGGAGCTGGCGCGGCTGGAGCTCGTCGACTACAAGGTCCGCATCCTGGAGGGCGCCCACGGCACCGACGCCCGCACCCGGGTGCTGGTCGAGTCGGGCGACGGCACGCGCGAGTGGGGCACGGTCGGCGTCGAGGACAACGTCATCGCCGCGTCCTGGCAGGCCCTCGAGGAGGCCGTCACCTACTGCCTGCTGCACGCCGGCCACGAGGTCGGCTGACCGCCGGGCCCGCGGGTCGGGGATGATCGGGACATGAGCACCGACGTCAGCGACAACACCGCCGAGCAGCGCTACGACATCACCGTGGACGGCGCCCCCGCCGGCTTCGCCGAGTACGAACCGGGGGAGGGCGTCGTCATGTTCACGCACACCGAGATCGACCCGGCCTTCAAGGGGCAGGGCGTGGGCGGCGCGCTGGCCAGGGGAGCGCTCGACGACGTGCGCGCGCGGGGCCTGCGCGTCGTCCCGCTGTGCCCGTTCATCAAGGGGTGGATCGAGAAGCACCCCGACTACCAGGACCTCGTGGCCCGCTGACGTTCCGGCGGCGTCCGGCCGCCCGGGCCGGACGCCGCCGGGCCGTTCAGGAGTCGGCGGGCTTCGGGGCGGCGCTCTGGACGACCTCGAAGCTCCACAGTTCGGCGCCCGCGGCGGCCGGGCCGCCGTGCCCGTGCCCGTGCCCGTGGCCGGCGGGGCGGTCCTTCGCGGCCTCGGCGTGGCCGCGCTGGAACGCCTGGCTCTCGGTCCAGCGCTGGAAGTCCTCCTCGCTGCGCCACTTCGTGTAGACCAGGTACCGGTCCTGGCCCTCGACGGGGCGCAGCAGCTCGAAGCCCTCGAACCCCTCGGCCGACTCCACCAGGCCGGCCCGGCCGGCGAACCGGCGCTCGATCTCCTCGCGCATCTCCGGGTTCACGGTCAGGACGTTGATCTTCACGACGGACACGCGGGTCTCCTTCGGCTCGGGTGCTTGCTCCCCCTGCATCGTCCTACATCGCCTGCGGCCACGACGCCCCGCCCTCCAGGGTGAGCCACGCCGACAGCCGCGCCTCCTTCACCCGGACCCGGACGCGCGCGTACCGGCCGGGGTCGACGAGACCCGGCCCCGAGCGGATCACCGAGTCGTAGACGAAGTCGGACGCCACGAACGCCAGGTCCGCGCCCGTCTCGGCGGCCCGGCGCTTCACCGCGGGGGCGTCCACGAGCCGCCGGGCGGTGATGATCGCGATGCCGGAGACGCCGCGGTCGCCGCGCTGCACCGGCCCCACGTGCAGCGCCGCGCGGAGCCGGAGCCGCGTCGCGTCCGCCGCGCACCGGTTGTGCCGCCGCAGCGACGCCGCGAGGTGCGCGAGCATCGGGTCCACGACCCGCTCGGTCGGGATGGTCGGCGGGACCACGATCAGCGCGCCGTCCCCCCGGTCCTCCTGGTAGAGCCGGGAGAAGTCGATGCCGGACGCCGCGAACGCCGCGTCCAGCCGCTCGTACATCGCCTCCACCACCACGCGCCGGTCGGCGTCGGTGCGCCGCGGCGAGCCGAACCCGGTGATGTCGGTGACGAGCACCGAGCAGTTGCCGTTCGTCCAGTCCGGCGGGGCGGGCCCCCGGTCCTCGGTCTGCCGCCGGTACACCTGCCGTTCGAGGACGGCCCGGACCCGGGGGTGCTCGGCCAGGAACCCGGCGAACGCCTCGGCCGGGACCCGCAGCGCCGCCACGTCGCCCTCCGTGGTCACCGTGGCGGACCGGTCCCGGACGAGCAGCGCCGCGCGCTCGCCGACCAGTTCGCCCGGCCCGCGGAACGCCAGGATCCGCTGGTCGATCCCCTCCCGCACCCACACGCGCGTCCAGCCGTCGAGGATCACGATGGCCTCGTGGGCGGGCCCGCCCTCCTCGCACAGCGCGTCCTCCTTGCCGTAGACGTGCCCGCGCCCGCGGGCGAGCAGCGCGCGGCGCTCGTCCGGGGCCAGCGCGCCCCAGAACGTCGTCTCGGCGTAGCGGCCCCCGGCGGGTTCCATGGGCCGCGGGGCGGCCACGATGTCGGTGCCCGGCGCGGGCTCGGGTTCGGGCGCCCCGGCCCGCAGGTACTGGACGACCGCGTTCGTCAGGGCGGCCGCCGGCAGCGACAGGAACGCCAGGACGCCCACGACCGCCGCGCCCGGCGAGCCGTCCAGCCCGTACCCCAGCACGACCCCGAACAGCGTCACGGGCGTGGTCACCTGCGCGCTCAGCAGGCCCGGGCCCGCGCGTCCACCGTTTCGTCGAGTCCTCACGATGCTTCCTTCCCCAAGGAAGGCCCGGCCCGCTCCCGCCGGCTCCTCGGCACTCGTCGGATGCCCCACGTCCCACGCTCAGGCTAAGACGCGATGCAGCGAATCACCATACATTTGATGCGCAAAAGGTGGTGAATGTTGGCTAACCTGATGGCGACAGTACGACGACGAGGGAGGGCGGCCGGGTTTCCGTGCGGCCGGGACAGGGCAAATCCCCCTGTACACCCTTTTCCGGGGCAGGGGACGGCTGGTCGAGGGCTGCACATCGGCCTTACGGCGTCCGGCCGAGCCCCCGGCGTCGGACGGAGCCGCCCCTCGCTCTCCGGATTGGAGATGAGCAGGTCATGAGCAACGCTCGAGCCGACGAGAACGCCCCCGAGGTCCGCGCGGAGGCGGTCCCGCAGGGCGAGCGGGTCACGATCAACCTCACCGGCAAGGCCGTCCAGGCCCTGCAGCGGCTCCAGGAGATGACCGGCTACAACAAGACCGACTGCATCAACCGGGCGCTGATCATCTCCGCCGAGATCGAGCGGATGTCGCGCGAGCCGGGCGCCGTCTACTGGCGCGAGACCCCCGACAGCGACCTGATGCTCGTCCGCTTCGTCTGACCCCGCGCCCCGGCCGCCTCGGCACGGGAAGGTCCTCAGGAGCCCTGCGGCTCCCGGGCGGCCTCGCGGATGCGCGGCAAGGCGGGCTCCGGGCCGATCGGCTTCTCGAACACCGCGCCCGACGGCGACCGGTCGCTGGTCGTCCGGGTCGCGATGTGCTGGAACCCCTGCTCCTTGTAGTAGCCGTGCAGTTCGCCGTTGTCCGACCAGACGTCGATCCTGATGAGCCGCGCGGTCGGCAGCATCGACCGCCCCTTGCGGCCCGCCCAGTCGATCAGTTCGGCGCCCAGCCCGGCGCCCGCGTGCCCGCGCTCGATGACGAGCCGGTGCAGGTAGACCGCGTCGATCTCGCGCTCGCGGGCGGTCCACAGCTCCTCGTGGCCGACCAGCCTGATGGTGACCGTACCGATGGGTTCCGTGCCGAGGGGGTCCCCGCCGAGGGGATCCGTGCCGAGGGGATCCGTACCGGGGGCCTCCTCGAACAGCAGCCAGGTCTCGGCGTTCAGCAGCCCCTCGTACACCCGTTCGCGGCGGCCGTCCGGGTTCGGCCACGGCCGGTTCCACTGGCGCGTCGCGGGCTTCTCCGCCCGGAGCCATGCCGCGGCCCCGTCGATGAGCCCGAGGACGACGTCGAGTTCGTCCGTGCGGGCGGGGCGGATGCGGTAGCTGGGAAGTGGGATCCGGCGGCGTTGACGGGTCCCGGTGTCAGTGTCCACGTGCTCCTGCGCTCCGAGAGTGAACCGCCCCCGTCGCCCGGGCCCGCCGGGAGCCGAGGCTGCCGGCGGACGGCCGGGGCACGGGAGGCGTGCGGTTGGGTGCGGGTGCCGGCGGGCCGGTCCGCGCGGCGCGTCAGCCGTCGTCGTCGTCCGGTGACACGATGCGCGACCCTCCCTGGCCGGGCCGCAGGAGGACGTCCTCGGGAACGTCTCCCGCGTTGTAGTGCAGGCGGGTCCGGTCCGCGGGCCAGACCGTCACGGTGAGACGGAAGGCCCGGCCGCTCTCCGAGTACGCCGTTCGGACGGTCTCGAAGACCACGTCGGCGGCCGAGTCGCCGAGGCTGAAGAAGTACTTCTCGTTCTCGTCCGGAACGCGCGCCCGGATCTCGTCGTGGAAGCCGACCTCGGTGTAGCCGAGGGTCTCCTTCAGGTAGGCGACCGCGCCCTCGGGGATGTTGCGCGGCTTGAGCAGCCGGGACGCCCCCGCGGTCGCGAACTCCAGCGGATAGAAGGACGTCTGCATCGCCCACGGGCGCCCGTCGAGGTGGAGGAGCTGGTGCCGGGAGATGAACTCGGTGTCCTCGTCCGTCTGCAGGTACCAGGAGATGACCTGCGACCCTTCCTGGATCTCCACCTTGACGGGAGAGACGGTCACCTTCCGGCCCGCGGGGATGAACGCGTCCCGGTTGTACCACTCGCCCTCCCCGCCGCCGGGCGCCAGGCCCAGCGCGGTGGCGGACAGGGTGACGTGGTCCGCCTGCGGGCGGTCGACGACGAACGTGCCCTTGCCCTGCTCGGAGCGGACGGCGCCCTGCCTCTGCAGCCAGGCCAGCGCCTCGCGGACGGTGTTGCGCGCGACGCCGTACTGCAGTTCGAGGTCCTTCTCCGGCGGCAGCCGCCGCCGCCCGCCGGCTCCGTCGCCGGGCGCGAGGTCGCCGCGCTCGATGCGCTGGAGCAGGTCGTCGGCGACGTCGCGCCACCGCGGAGGCGTCGTGCGGGCCATGGTTCCGCTCCTTCCGACCTGACGGCCTGCCGACGTCCGGCTACGAACCGGACATCAGGTACCGAACAAGCTCTTCCCCGCCCACATGTTTGCAACCTCTAAAAAGGGTAACACTGTTGGTGAGAGACTTGTTGGTACAAGTCAACGAGATGAGATCTCGGAAAAGCGTAGCAGGCGGCGGTGTCCCTGAAGAGGCACCTCCCGAATGCGCGGAGAAGGAGGACAGCATGGCCGTCGTCTACCTGTGGGTTCTCGTGCCGACGCTGCTGTTCGTGGCCATCGCGCTCTATGTCGTGTTCGCCGGGTGGACCAGCAGGAACGTGGTCTTCCGCGCCGGCGGCTCCTCGCGCACGGCGCCCCTGGTCAACGTGGTGCGCCGGGACGAGCGCGAGCCGGAGCGCACCACGGCGTGACCGCCCGTCGAGGCGGGCGGGCCGCTCGGCCGAAGGAGAGTGCACAGTGGAAGAGAGCCGGTTCGGTGAGCTGCCGACCGCGCGGGCGCACCCGCGGCTGGTTCTGACGCCGGTGCGGGAGGCGGCGCCGTTCCCCGGGGCGTGCCCCGGCGCGGCCGTCGGCGTCGTCCGTCCACTGCGCGTCGTGCCCCCGGCGGAACGGCGTTCCCGCAATTGGAGTTCGATCAGGGAAATGAGGCTTCCCGCCGCTTCGCGCGCGGTGCGCGAAAGGCGGGCCCTGGGGGTCTCGGTCGTGGTGGGGCCGGTCGTGGGCGCGACCGTCGTCATCGCGCCGAGAATGGTCGCCGCCGCGCGGCGATGGACGTCCCGCCGGTCGTCCCCGGCCGGGGGCGGCGGGCGGGGCGCGGCCCGGCCCGGCGCTCCGGCGGGACGAACCCGACCATCCCGACGCCCCAGGGCCGCCCGCCGAGCCGGTCGGCGGTGTCGCGCAGCAGCTCCGCCACCGCGTCGCCGCCCA
>NZ_QHJN01000334.1:0-2960 GCF_003947565.1 Actinomadura sp. WAC 06369
CGGGTGGCGCCCTCAGAGACGAAGTCCAGCAGCGACTGGCCGGTGGAGCGGATGACGGCGACGACGTGGGCTCCTTCGCGACCGGCGACATCCACGAGGACATCCCGCAGGCGCAGGCCGCCGCCCGCGAAGGAGCCGACGTCGTCGCCGTCATCCGCTCCACCGGCCAGTCGCTGCTGGACTTCGTCCCTGAGGGCGCCACCCGCGAGGGCTACGCCGGCACCTACGCCACCCAGGAGAACTTCCGGCTGATGCGCGCCGCGCTGGACGACGTGTCGCGCGAGCTCGGCCGCTACGTGCGGCTCACCAACTACGCGTCCGGGCTGTGCATGCCCGAGATCGCCACCCTCGCCGGGCTCGAGCGCCTGGACATGATGCTCAACGACTGCATGTACGGGATCATCTTCCGCGACATCAACCCGCGCCGCACGTTCATCGACCAGCGGTTCTCGCGGCAGATCCACGCCCGCGCCGGCATCGTCATCAACACCGGCGAGGACAACTACCTCACCACCGCCGACGCCGTCGACGCCGCCCACACCGTCGTCGTCAGCCAGCTGCTCAACGAGCGGTTCGGGCACGAGGCCGGCCTCGCCGACGCCCAGCTCGGCCTCGGCCACGCCTTCGAGATCGACCCGAGGATCCCCGAGTCGTTCCGGCTCGAGCTCGCCCACGCCCAGCTCGTCCGGGAGCTGTTCCCCGACGCGCCGCTGAAGTACATGCCGCCCACCAAGCACATGACCGGCAACATCTTCGCCGGATACCTGCTGGACGCCTTCTTCAACCTCGCCGGCGTCATGACCGGGCAGTCGATCATCCTGATCGGGATGATGACCGAGGGCATCCACACCCCGTGGCTGTCGGACCGCGACCTGGCACTGGAGAACGTCCGCTACGTCCGCGACGCCTGCGGCGGCCTCGCCGAGGACTTCGTCCCCCGCCCCGACGGGCTGGTCGCCCGCCGCGCCCGGCAGGTGCTCGCCGAGTCCCTCGAACTGCTCGAGCGCATCGGCGACGACGGGCTGCTCACCGCGATCGCCGAAGGCACCTTCGGCGTCACCCGCCGCCCGCCCGACGGCGGCAAGGGCCTGGACGGCGTCGTCGAGCGCGCCGACGGGTACGTCAACCCCGCCATCGAGATCCTCGACACCGAGGACCCGCAGCGATCCGACGCCGCGCGCGCCGCGGCCGGGCAGGAGGTGCCCGCATGACCGTCGAGAGCCCCGGGACCGGGACCGGGACGCGGGCGCCCGCCGAGCCCGCCGACACCCGCCAGGTCATCCGCCCCTACGGCGACACCACCGGCGACGGCATGGTGCAGATGTCGTTCACCCTGCCCGTCCCCGCCGGGCCCCGCGCCGACGCCGCCGCCCTCCAGCTCGCCGGGAAGATGGGCCTGGAGCCCGCCAGCGTCGTCCACGCCAAGCCGATGGGCCCCGACTTCACCTTCTTCATCGTCTACGGCAAGACCCGCCACCTCATCGACTACGCCGCCATCCCCGCGCCGCCCGAACGCGAGTACCCGCTGCTGACCGCCCAGGAGGTCAACCTCGCGATCCGCCGCGCCCTCAACCGCAGGCTCGTGGTCGTCGGCGCCTGCATCGGCACCGACGCCCACACCGTCGGCATCGACGCCATCCTCAACGTCAAGGGCTTCGCCGGGGAGAAGGGCCTGGAGTACTACCGCGAGATCCAGGTCGTGAACATGGGCGCCCAGGTCACCGTCGCCGAACTCGTCGAACGCGCCAAGGCCGTCGACGCCGACGCCGTCCTGGTCTCCCAGGTCGTCACCCAGCGCAACGCCCACCTGCACAACACCAAGCAGATGGCCGCCGCGTTCCACGCCGAGTACCCCACCGCGGTCGGCCCCGGCATGGGACGCCCGCTGCTCGTCGTCGGCGGGCCCCGCTTCGACACCGTCACCGCCGCCGACCTCGGCGTCGACCGCGTCTTCGGCCGCGGCACCACCCCCGCCGAGGTCGCCAGCTTCGTCGTCCACGCCCTCCTGCCCGAGGACGCCCACGGAGAGGACCCGTCATGACCGGGAACACCACCGGCGAAGCCGCCGCCGGGCCGCCCGCCGACCCCCGGCAGGGCCTGACCGTCGTGCACCGGCGCTACATCCCCTACTCCCACGCCCACTACGCCGGCGACCTCGTCGACGGCGCCTACCTGCTCGCCCTGTTCGGCGACGCCGCCACCGAGGCGTGCATCCGCACCGACGGCGACGAGGGGCTCTTCGCCTCCTACTCCGACGTGCAGTTCCGCGCCCCCGTCCGCGCCGGGGACGTCGTGGAGACCGTCGCCGTCGTCGCCCGCCTCGGCACCCGCAGCCGCACCCTGGAGTTCGAGGCCCGCGTGGTGTGCCGGGGGCGGCCCGACAAGGGGGAGTCGTCCGCCGAGGTCCTCCCCGAGCCGATCGTCGCCGCCACCGCCACCGGCACCGTCGTCGTCCCCGGACCGGGGGACTGACCCGCCCCGGGGCGCCGGGCGCGCCCGGAACCGCCGCCGCGACGCGCCCGGGAAAGGCCGCTCCGCCCGGAAAACCGGAACCGGCCGGACCGCACGGCCGCGCCCTGACCGGCGCAGATGTCACCCCGCCCGCCGATCATGGCCCTGACCTGGGTGAACGGGGAGTAGCCGCAGAACATGCGGCGGTTGACAAGGCCGTGAGAGCCGGTAAATTCGGCTCCAGTCCAGCACGGGACTCACCGATCGGCCGCCCGCGGCGCTGCCGGGCACCGTGCCGCGGCGGAACCGGGCAGCACGCCCGCCCGCCCGAGCCAGTGCGGTGATCCGACGCCGCGTCCGGGGCGGAGCCGCCCGATCGGCCAGGGGGTTGGACCCGGGAAGGGCCCGGACATCCAGTAGAAAACGGAGCCTCGCTCTCACCGCCTGTGGGACGACTCCGGCCCGACGGATGTCACGGGCCCTCTTCCGTGTCCCCGGCCCCGCCGACC
>NZ_QHJN01000335.1:0-2832 GCF_003947565.1 Actinomadura sp. WAC 06369
CTCCGCACCGTGATCAGCGCCCTCTCCGGGGGCCGTTACGTGCGCGTGGACCTGCTCGACGTCAACGAGGTCCGCTGAGCGCGTGAACCTCAGCACCGCCGCACGGACACGGCGGTGCGCCGTGCGGCGGTGCTGAGGTTCACGCGCTCAGCGGACCTCGTTGACGTCGAGCAGGTCCACGCGCACGTAACGGCCCCCGGAGAGGGCGCTGATCACGGTGCGGAGGGCTTTGGCGGTGCGGCCGCCGCGGCCGATGACCTTGCCGAGGTCCTCGGGGTGCACGCGCACCTCGAGGACCCGGCCGCCCCTGATCCGGCGGGCGCGCACTCCGACGTCGTCGGGGTGCTCGACGATCCCGCGGACCAGGTGCTCGAGCGCTTCTTCGAGCACGTCAGCCCTCGCTCTTGACTTCGGTGTCGGCCTTCTTCGGCTCGGCCTTCTTCTTGGCGCGGGTCGCGGTGGCCTCGCCCGCGTCGTCGCCCAGCGCCTCCTTGACCGCGGCCTCGAAGACGGCCTTGCGGTCGGGGCGCGGCTCGGCGACCTTGAGGGTGCCCTCGGCGCCCGGCTCGCCCTTGAACTTCTGCCAGTCACCGGTGATCTTGAGCAGGCTCAGCACGGCGTCGGTCGGCTGCGCGCCGACGCCGAGCCAGTACTGGGCCCGCTCGGAGTCGATCTGGATGAGCGACGGGTCCTGCTTGGGCTGGTAGAGGCCGATCTCCTCGATGGCCCGGCCGTCCCGCTTGGTGCGGGCGTCGGCGACGACGACCCGGTACTGCGGGTTCCGGATCTTCCCCAGACGCTTGAGCTTGATCTTGACTGCCACGGGTGTGGTGTACTCCAGACTTCATTACAGGGTGGGCGGACCGCGCCAGGTGGGGAACACCGGCCTGCGGTCAACCCGATGGACTCCGGCCGCGCAGGACGAGAGAGGGCGCCGTGCGGCTCCGGGTTTCCAGCACGCCATTCTGCCAGACGGACGCGGGAAAAGCGCAATCGGGCGGTGACGCCGCGCGTCACTTCTTCTTGCGGGGCTGCAGCTTGTCGAGGTCGGGCATCTGGAAGCCGGGCGGGAGCTGCCCGCCGCCGAGGCCGGGGGGAAGCTGGCCGCCGCCGAGGCCGGGCGGGAGGCCCTGGGGCGCGCCGTCGGCGGGCTCCTTGGGCCGGTTCGCCTGGGCGGCGCGCTTGCGGGGGTCGCCGCTGCGCTGCTTGCCCTTCTTGTTCTTGGCCTTGGCCGCCTTCGCCGCCTTGCGCCGGCCCCCGCCGGGCATGCCCGGCATGCCGGGGATGCCGCCGGCCATCTGCCGCATCATCTTCTGCGCGTCGAAGAAGCGGGTGACGAGGCTGCTGACCTCGCCGACGGTGACGCCGGAGCCCTTGGCGATGCGGGCCCGCCGCGACCCGTTGATGATCTTGGGCTGCGAGCGCTCCTGCGGGGTCATCGAGCGGATGATCGCGGCGATCCGGTCGAGGTCGCGGTCGTCGATCTGGCTGATCTGGTCGCGGACCTGCCCCATGCCGGGCATCATCCCGAGCAGGTTGCCGATCGGGCCGAGCTTGCGGATCATCATCATCTGCTCGAGGAAGTCCTCGAGGGTGAAGTCCTCGCCGGAGGCGAACTTGGCCGACATCTTCTCGGCCTGCGCCTCGTCGAACGTGCGCTCGGCCTGCTCGATCAGGGTGAGGATGTCGCCCATGTCGAGGATGCGCCCGGCCATCCGGTCCGGGTGGAAGACGCTGAAGTCCTCGAGCTTCTCGCCGGTGGAGGCGAACATGATCGGCCGGCCGGTGATGTGCCGGACCGAGAGGGCCGCACCGCCGCGCGCGTCGCCGTCGAGCTTGGTGAGGACGACGCCGTCGAAGCCGACGCCGTCCATGAACGCCTGGGCGGTGTTGACGGCGTCCTGGCCGACCATGGCGTCGACGACGAACAGGACGTCGTCGGGCTGCACGGCGTCGCGGATGTCGATCGCCTGCTGCATCATCTCGGCGTCGATGCCGAGGCGGCCGGCGGTGTCGATGACGACGATGCTGTGCTGGGCGCGGCGGGCCTGCTCGATGGAGCGGCGGGCGACGTCCACGGGGTCGCCGACGCCGCTGCCGGGCTCGGGCGCGAACACCGGGACCCCGGCGCGCTCGCCGACGACCTCGAGCTGCTGGACGGCGTTGGGCCGCTGCAGGTCGGCCGCCACCAGCAGCGGGGTCTGGCCCTCCTGCTTGAGCCAGCGGGCGAGCTTGCCGGCGAGGGTCGTCTTGCCGGCGCCCTGGAGGCCCGCGAGCATGATGACGGTCGGCGGGTTCTTGGCGAGCCGCAGTTCGCGCGTCTCGCCGCCGAGGATCTCGATGAGCTCCTCGTTGACGATCTTGACGACCTGCTGCGCCGGGTTCAGCGCCTGCGAGACCTCGGCGCCCCGGGCGCGCTCCTTGACGCGGGCGATGAAGTCCTTGACCACGGGCAGCGCGACGTCGGCCTCGAGCAGCGCGACGCGGATCTCGCGGGCCGTGGCGTTGATGTCGGCCTCGGAGAGCCGGCCCTTGGTGCGCAGCGACGAGAAGACCGTCGTCAGCCGGTCGGAGAGCGTCTCGAACACGTGTCTGGACCGTCCTTGGAAAGCTACTGGGATCGTCTATCAGCGTATCGGCTCCCCGGCGGGTTCCCACCCGCCTCGGGCGACCGGTGGCGGCCCCGCCCCGCGGGAGCCCCCCGCCCGTACCGGCGGCGCCGAACAGACCTCGGCACCCGACGGGCTCGGCCAGCCTGCTCAGACCACTGACGGCATCGAGCCCGCCACAGCGGCGAACGGCGACATCGGGAACGGCGCCCCTGGCCAACCC
>NZ_QHJN01000336.1:0-2766 GCF_003947565.1 Actinomadura sp. WAC 06369
GCCCGGCCGGGGCGTCCGGCGCCCCCGCCGCCGGACGCCCCGGCCGGGCCGGACGGGGCGGGCCCGCCCGTCGTCCCCGGCGACCTGCTGACCTCGATCGTCCCGCCGAGCGACGGCGGCGTGCTCTCCCGCGCCTGGACGACCCCCACCAGCGCCGCGAGGAGCAGCACCCCGCCCACCGCGGCGCCCAGGCACCACCTGCGTACTGAAACCGACATGGTGCCAACCTCGCACGCGGCCGCCGAACCCACGGTTAAGCGCGCATGAGAAGGCTTTCATCCGCCCGAGGCGCCGCCCCGCAGGCCACGCGCTCCATGAACGCTCTTTCATGCAGCTCTCACCCGACTCCCATCGCGGCCGGGGACCGTACTCCATGAACCGGACCGCAATCAGGAGGAACCTGTGGCTGAACACGTCCTGTACGGCCTCGCCGCGAACTTGACCGCGATCACCGTGCTCGCGCACGTGATCTACTTCCGCCGGCACCACCGCAAGGACCTGCGGCTGGCCTACATAGCGGTCAACGTCGGAGTCTTCACGGTGGTTTCGCTGCTGCTGGCCGAACGGGCCGACGTCGCCGTCGGGTTCGGGCTCTTCGCCGTCCTGTCGATCATCCGGCTCCGTTCGGACGCCATCACCCAGGAGGAGGTCGGCTACTACTTCGTCGCCCTCGCCCTCGGCCTGGTCAACGGCATCGCCGCCGTCATCCCGTGGCTGGCCGTCCTGCTCGACGCGGTGCTGCTCGCGATGATGTACGTCGCCGACCACCCCCGCCTCGCGCCCCGCACCCAGCGCCGGGTCGTGACGCTCGACGTCGTCCACGCCGACCCCGCCGCCCTGCACGCCGACCTTGAGCACCGCCTCGGCGGAACCGTCCTGTCCTGCACCGTGACCGAGGTCGACTACGTGCGCGACGTCTCGATCGTCGACGTCCGGTACCGGCGGGCGGAGCAGAAGCCCCGCCCCGCCGACGTCGCCACCCCGTACCCGACGCGTCCCGCCTGGTCCGTCCGAGGCGAAGCGCGATGACCGTCCTCACCGACCTCGCCGTCGACGGGACCGCCGCGGTCGCGCGCCTCACCGGGGCGCTGCCGTCCATGTCCCTCGCCCAGGTCCTCGACCGCGCCGAACTCCAGACCCGCGTCGACCGCAAGTACCTGGTGCCCGCCGAGCTGTGCGCCGCGATGCTCCCGCGCCTCGACGGCGAGTACGCGGCCCTCGAGATCGACGGGCGCCGGGCCTTCCGCTACTCCTCCACCTACTTCGACACCCCGAACCTCCTCACGTTCCGCCAGCACCGGCAGGGCCGCCGGCAGCGCTACAAGATGCGGACCCGCACCTACATGGACAGCGGCGAGTGCATGTTCGAGGTGAAGCTGTCGGGGGCCCGCAACGCCACCGACAAGCGCCGCATGCCCTACGACGCCGCCCGCCGCGCGACCCTCGACGGCACCGCGCGCGCCTTCCTGCAGGACGTCCTGCTGTCGGCGTACCGGACGAACCCGCCCCGGGCCGTCGTCACCAGCGCGACGACCGACTACCTGCGCTCGACGCTCGTCCAGCTGTCCGGTCCGGGACGCGTGACCTTCGACACCGCCCTCAGGTGCGCCGACGGCGCCAGCACCACGATCGCCGCCGATCCGGGGGTCGTCCTCATCGAGTCGAAGTCCGCGGGCGGCGAGGCCCCGGTGGACCGGATCCTGCGTGACCAGGGCGTCCGTCCGGTGAAAATCAGCAAGTACTGCGTGGCCGTGGCCGTCCTCTACCCGGGCGTCCCGGCGAACCCGTGGCGGCCCGCGATACGGGCCTATTTCGGTGCCGCGCACCCCCTTTGGAACAGGCCGTGGCGGGGTAGATAAGGCGACGTGCAAGTCGCTCCGAGACGTACCGGCGAGTGGTGGATCTCGCCCGCGATCCCCGCGGTGGCCGACGTGGTGCTCGCCGCGCTCTGGACGTTCACCGCGTTCGGCGGCTGGGGCGAGCAGGCGTTCTGCGAGGCGGGGGGCGTCCACGACCCCGCGTGCGCGACGAGCTTCCAGAACTCCGTCCTCGCGTCGCTCGCCGTCGTGATCCCCGCGGTCGCCATCACGCTCGCCGCACTGGCGCTGCCGCGTGTCCGGCGTCACCCGGACCGGCTCGGAATGATGCTGACCGCCGCCGCGTTCCTCTGGGTGGGCGCCGAGGGGATCCTGTTCCTCGGCGGCTACTTGGCCCAGTCCGCCTGACGCCCGTTTTCGGGCATCAGCGCAGGTGAGCGGCCCGCCTCCGGGACGTTTCCGGCACCCGCCGACCGGCCCGGAGAAAAATCCCCGCGCGCTGGTTTGACGTTCCGACCCCGGGGGCATAATGTTCTCTCCGCCCCACAGGGGAGCCAGGACGCCGAGAGGCGGCCGGCCCGAAGGGGAACCACACCCGACCAAGCAGATGCGGCTCCGTCGTGTCCGCCGATCGGTGGTGGGTCGGAAACAGCCGATTTTGACAAACCGGCCGGATCTGATGAAATAGCACCACCGCCCGGAAGGAACCGCGCAAGCGGAACCCGAAAGGCATCGGGAAAAGCCGGAAATTGACAAGCCGGCCGGAACCGATAAAGTAAGAACAGTCGCCCCGGGGCGAGACCAGCGAAAGCCGGTCGAGCACGGTGGGTGTCCGTTTCTTGAGAACTCAACAGCGTGTTAAAAGCCAGTGCCTTTAACGATTCGGCCGGCAGGCCGGATCACCCCCGAGGCCCTGCATCCCCTCTTCGAGGGGTTGTGAGGCTGGGGA
>NZ_QHJN01000337.1:0-2756 GCF_003947565.1 Actinomadura sp. WAC 06369
GGTAGGCGCTGAGCGTGTTGGCCGCCAGCCCGCGCTCGACCGCCAGGTGCCCCAGGTAGGTGTCGACGGCCGCCGCTGGCCGCGGCCGTCGACACCTACCTGGGGCACCTGGCGGTCGAGCGCGGGCTGGCGGCCAACACGCTCAGCGCCTACCGCCGCGACCTCGGCCGGTACCTGCGGGTGATGCTGCTGCGGGGCCGCACCGCCGTCGACCAGGTCACCGAGCACGACGTCCGCGGCTTCCTGCTCGCCCTGCGGGAGGGCGACCCCGACCATCCGCCGCTGTCGGCGGGTTCGGCGGCGCGCGCGCTCGTCGCCGTCCGCGGCCTGCACCGGTTCGCGCTGCGCGAGGGCCTCGCCCCCGACGACCCCGCCCACGGCGTCAAACCGCCGACGCCGCCGCGCCGGCTCCCGAAGGCGATCTCCGTGCGGGACGTCGAGCGCCTGCTCGCCGCCGCGTCCGCGGCGTCCGGCGGGTCCGCCGCGGACGGCCGCGCCGCCCGCGGCCTGCGGGACCGCGCCCTGCTGGAGCTGCTGTACGGGTCGGGCGCCCGGATCTCCGAGGCCGTCGGGCTGGACGTCGACGACCTCGACCTCGCCGAGGGCGTCGCCCGCGTCGCCGGCAAGGGCGGCAAGGACCGCGTCGTCCCCGTCGGCGACTACGCCGTCCGCGCCGTCGACGCCTACCTCGTGCGGGCCCGCCCCGAGCTGGCGGGGGCGGGGCGGGGCGGCCCCGCGCTGTTCCTGAACGCGCGCGGCGGGCGGCTGTCGCGGCAGGGCGCGTGGATGGTGCTGCGCGCCGCCGCCGAGCGGGCCGGGCTGTCGGACGTCTCGCCGCACACCCTCCGGCACTCGTTCGCCACCCACCTGCTGGACGGCGGGGCGGACGTGCGCGTCGTCCAGGAGTTGCTCGGGCATGCGTCGGTGACCACCACCCAGGTCTACACTCTCGTCACGGTGCAGCTCCTGCGCGAGGTGTACGCCACCTCGCACCCCCGTGCGAGGAGCGCCTGACCGGCCGCCTTACCGGACGGAAACCAGCGGTGATGCGGCACCGACAAATACCGACGTACGGCGCGCGTCGCCTTGTGAGGGCATGGTAGGGGGCCATAGAGTCCCCGTTCTGGACGGCATTTCCGGCCGCCGGGGAGGGATCTGGTGACCAGCACGAACGGTGCGGACGGGCTGTCCTCCGCCACCATAGAGACCGATCCGAGTCGGGCCCTCGGCCCGACTCAGCGACCCGTGCCCGAATTCCCGGAACCTGAGATCCCGGCCGAGCACGGGCCCGCGCGCATCGTCGCCATCTGCAACCAGAAGGGCGGCGTCGGCAAGACCACGACGACCATAAATCTGGGCGCCGCGCTCGCCGAGTACGGCCGCCGCGTCCTCCTCGTGGACTTCGACCCGCAGGGCGCCCTGTCGGTGGGCCTGGGCAAGGGGGACCCGCGCCAGCTCGACGTGACGATCCACAACCTGCTGCTCGAGGCCGACACCGAGTGGGAGGACGTGGTCATCGAGACCAGCGTCGACGGCATGGACCTCCTGCCGAGCAACATCGACCTGTCGGGGGCGGAGGTGCAGCTCGTCCACGAGGTCGGGCGCGAGTACATCCTGCAGCAGGCGCTGAAGTCGGCCGTGCCGCACTACGACTACATCCTGATCGACTGCCAGCCGTCGCTGGGCCTGCTCACGGTCAACGCGCTGGCGGCCAGCGAGGGCGTGCTGATCCCGCTGGAGTGCGAGTACTTCGCGATGCGCGGCGTCGCGCTGCTGATGGAGACGATCGAGAAGGTGCAGGGCCGGATCAACCCGTCCCTGGTCATCGACGGCGTGCTCGGCACCATGTACGACTCGCGCACGCTGCACACCCGCGAGGTGCTCGGCCGGATCGTCGAGGCGTTCGGCGAGAAGGTGTTCCACACGGTCATCAACCGGACCGTGCGGTTCCCCGACGCGACCGTCGCCGGCGAGCCGATCACCTTCTTCGACCCCAACTCGATGGGGGCGAACGCCTACCGCGCGCTGGCGCGCGAAGTCCTCGCCAAGTGGGCCGCCTAGCCCGGCCGGACCGACGGGACGACAAGTGAATCAGTACGGGGCGCAGCCCGTTCCGGCGTCGCCGCCCGAACCGGGCGGCGGACCGCCGAGGAAGGCCGTCGCCATCGTGGCGGCCTCGGTCGCCGTGGCGGTCGTCCTGGCGGCCGCCGGGGCGTTCCTGGCGATCCGGTTCGCCGGGACGCAGCACCGCGGGGCCGGGCCGGCCCCGCGAGGCCCCGTGGAACTGCGGATGCCGCTCGAGTTCACGCAGGTCGCCGACGAGCGGCAGGGGCGGCCGTGCCCGTCCGGATACCTGCCCGAGGGCACCGCCGACGCCTGCCTCCAGTTGGAGTCCGGCGGCTTCCAGGTGGCGCGCGTCGACGCGATCGAAGCCGCCCTGCCGGAGCACTCGACGACGTGGGGCGTGGAGCTCACGTTCACCGGGGACGACGCCGAGGCGTTCGCGCGACTGACCGAGCGGGCCGCGGCGGCGCGGGCCGGGACGCCCGGCCAGCGGATCGCCGTCGTGGTCGGCGGCGAGATCGTCTCGGCGCCGGTGGTGATGCAGCCCATCACCGGCGGCGAAGTCCTGATCAGCGGCGACTTCACCCGGACGCAGGTCGACGACCTCATCGAGCGCATCACCGGCGGCTGACCCCTCGCCGGCCCGCCCGCCCGGACCCGAACGTGCCCGCGCACCCGCCGCGGCATGGGAC
>NZ_QHJN01000338.1:0-2686 GCF_003947565.1 Actinomadura sp. WAC 06369
GCGGGGTGTCCATCCCCATGAGGACGAGCGGGCGGCCGGCGTCGGGGTGATCCCGCAGCGCGGGGACGGCCTGGACGAGCGGCTCGCCAACGCGTTCGCCCACGCCGACGCCGGCCGCCCGCTCGTCCTCCTCGGGATGGACACCCCGCAGGTCACCCCCGCCCTGCTCGCCGCGGCGGCGCGGGCCCTGGCCGGACGCGACGCGGTGTTCGGGCCCGCCGCCGACGGCGGGTTCTGGCTGCTGGGGCTGCGCCGCCCCGACGCGCGGCTGCTGCGCGGCGTCCCCATGTCGCGGCCCGACACCGGCGCCGCCCAGCTCGCCCGGCTGCGCGGCGCCGGGCTGCGCGTCGCGGCGCTGCCCGAGCTGACCGACGTCGACACCCCGGCCGACGCGGCCGCCGTCGCCGCCGCCGCGGAGCGTGCCGGGGGCGGCGCGCGGCGGTTCGCGGCGGCCGTGCGGCGCCTCGGCGACCGGACGGTCCCGGCGTGATCGGCGAACTGTACGAGGAGGCGCTGCGCGGCAGCGGCCCGGTGGAGATCGAGCACGCCGACGGGTCCCGCCGCCCCCTGCCGCTGCGGGACTGGCTGCGGCTGCGTCCCGGCGACGGCGGGCTGCTGGACCGCTGCGCCGGCGCGACCCTGGACGTCGGGTCCGGTCCCGGGCGCCTCACCGCGGCGCTCGCCCGCCGCGGCGTGCCCGTCCTCGGCATCGACCCGGCGCCCGCCGCCGTCGCGCTCACCGCCGCCGCGGGCGGCCCCGCCCTGTGCCGGGACGTGTTCGGGCACGTCCCCGGCGCGGGCCGCTGGCGGACCGTGCTGCTCGCCGACGGCAACATCGGCATCGGCGGCGACCCCGCGGTCCTGCTGCGCCGCGCCCTCGCGCTCGCCGCGCCCGGCGGGCGGGTGCTGGCCGAGGTGGAGCCGCCCGGCGCCGCGTCCGGCACCGAGCCGCTGCGGCTGCGGTCCGGCGGCGCGATCGGCGAATGGTTCCCGTGGGCGCGGGTGGCGGCCGGCGACGCCGCCGGCCTCGCCGCGGCCTGCGCGGCCGCCGTCACCGAGACCTGGGAGGAGGCCGGCCGATGGTTCGTCGCCGTGCGGCGCGCGCCCGCGCCGTCCTGACCCCACCGACCGGCCCGGACGGTCCGGAGGGCCGGTTCACCAGCCCGCTGCGCGGCGAGCGGGCCGCCGCGCGGCTCGGCCTCGCCCTGGCCGCCTCCTTCGGCGCCGCGTTCGCCACCGGCCTGATCAGCCACTTCATGCAGCACCCGCCCGGCTGGGCGCAGTGGCCGTCCCGCCCGGTGAACCTGTACCGGGTGACGCAGGGCGTGCACGTCATCGGCGGGCTGGCGACGCTGCCGCTGCTGGCGGCCAAGCTGTGGACGGTGTACCCGCGGCTGCTGCGCCGCCCGCCGGTCCGCTCCGCCGCCGACGCCGGCTACCGCGCGGTGGTGTTCCTGCTGGTCGGCGGCGCGCTGTTCCAGGCCGTGACGGGCGTGCTGAACATCTCCTACTGGTACGCGTTCCCGTTCCCGTTCACCACCGCGCACTACTGGACGTCCTATGTGCTGATCGGCGCGCTGCTCGTGCACGCGGCGCGGGAGTGGCCCGCCGCCCGCCGCGCCGTGATGGCCGGGCCGGGCGACGCCGTGGACCGCCGCGGGTTCCTGCTGACCGTGGCGGGCGCGAGCGGCGCCGTCGCGCTGGCCACGGCCGGTGAGGCGTTCCCGCCGCTGGCGCGGCTGGCGGTGCTGGCGCCGCGCCGCCCCGGCACCGGGCCGCAGGGCGTCCCCGTCAACACCTCCGCGGCCGGGGCAGGGGTGCTGGCCGCCGCCCGCGACCCCGCGTGGCGCCTCACCGTCACCGGCCGCGTCCGCCGCGAGGTCGTCCTGTCCCTGGACGACCTGCGCGCCCTGCCCGCGCGGACCGCGCGGCTGCCGATCGCGTGCGTCGAGGGCTGGAGCGCGGACGCCGACTGGGAAGGCGTGCGGCTGCGCGACGTGCTGCGCCTCGCCGGCGTCGACGACGACGCCCGCGTGCGCGTGGAGTCGCTGCAGACCTGGGGGGACTACCGCGCCTCCCGGGTGGCGCCCGCCCACTGGCGCGACCCGCTGACCCTGCTGGCGCTGCGTCTGAACGGCGAGCCCCTGCACCCCGACCACGGCTTCCCGTGCCGGCTGATCGCCCCGAACCGTCCCGGCGTCCTGCAGACCAAATGGGTGCACCGGCTGGTGGTCGAATGAGGACCCGTATCGCGCCCGGGCGGGCCCTGGCGGGCGCGGCGGGCCTGGCGCTGATCGCCGTCGGGCTGCACGGCGTCGCGGCGGACGTGGGAGTCACCGGGTGGGCGGTGTGGTTCGCCGTGCCGGTGCTCGTGCACGACGCGGTCCTCGTCCCCGCCGTTCTGGTGGCCGGGCGGCTGACCGCGCGGCTGCCCGCCCCGGCCCGCACCCCCGTGCGGGCCGGGCTCGCCGCGGCCGGATCCCTGACGCTGGTCGCGCTGCCGCTCGTCCTCGGGCACGGCCGCCGCGCCGACGTCCCGTCCCGGCTGCCGCTGCCCTACGGCCGCAACCTCGCCGTCGTCCTCACCGCGATCGCCGTCGCCGCCGCGGTCGCGGCCGCCGCCCGGGTCCACCGCACCCGCCGCGCCACGCCCCGCGCTCACCTCCGCGACGCCGAACCCCCGGCC
>NZ_QHJN01000339.1:0-2680 GCF_003947565.1 Actinomadura sp. WAC 06369
CCCCCCGATGCCGCCGCCCCCGCCCCCGCGCGGCGGAGGCGGCCTGCTGATCCCGCTCCTGGTGTTCGGCGCGGTCGTGGTCGTCGCGATCGCCGCCATCGGCGCGTTCCTCGTGATCGAGAGCGGCGACGACGAGCGGGCCGTCACCGCCACGACCGTCCCGCCCGCGTCCCGGGCGCCGTCCACGCCGACGGACGCGCCGACGCGCGCGTCGTCCTCGGACCCCTTCAGCATCCTCGGCCCCACCCTCGAGACGGCCAAGGGCACCACGTTCACCCGGGCGGGCACCCGCACCCAGTCCTGCGTGGGCCGCGCCAACGCGCAGCTCCAGGCCGTCCTGCGGGACCACCCGTGCGCGGGCGCCATGAACTCCGCCGTCTACGCCGACCCCGCCAAGAAGATCATCACCGCGGTGTCGATCCTCCGGTTCGCGACGCCCGCGGACGCCGAGGCGGTCAAGGAGGCCACGACGTCCGACGGCTGGCCCGAGCTGCTGACCCCCGCCGAGGACAGCGGGCTCCCGCGCCCCCGGGCCGAGCCGGCCTACTGGACCCGCACCTGGGCGCTGGACGACCAGGTCGTCTACGCCCAGTCGTACTACGCCGACGGCCGCTCCCCCGGCGGCCGCGACGGCGACGTCTACGGGACCGCCGGCGAACTCGGCGTCGAGGTCACCAACACCCTGCGCTTCGCCGACTGACGCCCGTCCCGGCGTCAGTGCGTCGGGACGCCCAGCGCCCGGCCGAACGCCTCGTACGCGACGCGCGACACCGCGCCCCGCGTGTCCTCGCCGATCTTGGCGATGTCCATCGCGGCGCCCGTCGCGATGTGCCGGTCGTAGGGGACGTGGATGACCGGGGTGCCCCACGCGGTCAGCATCTGCGACGCCCGCTCCAGGTCGGCCCCGACCTGCGGCGCGTGCGTCACCATCGCGATCACCGCGCGCGACAGCAGCTCCCGCTGCCCGCCGTGCCCCGCGAACCACTCCAGCGCCCCGCGCGCGCTCAGCGCGCCGTCCACCGTCCCCGGCGTCACCAGGACGACGCTGTGCGTGCGGCCCAGGATCCCCCGGTGCAGCTCGGTGAGGATCCCGGCGCTGCAGTCCATCACCGCCAGGGAGATGAACCGGCTGACCGCGCTGAACGCCGCCTCGAACGTCTCCAGCGTGAACTCGCCCGCGATCCGCCCGCCGCGCGTCGCCGGCAGCACCCACAGGCCGGACGGCGTCCGCGTCAGGTACTGTGCGGCCTCCTCGAACGTCCGCGGCTGCTTGCCCGCGATGTCGAACAGCGACAGCTCCGACCGCACCCCGAGCCGCAGCGGCAGCGACCCCAGCTCCGCGTCGGCGTCCATCGCCAGGACCCGGTCGGTGCGGTGCCGCGCCAGCTCCGTCGCCAGCAGCGCCGCCATCGTCGTCTTGCCCGCGCCGCCGCGCACGCTCACGACCGTCACCTGCCGGTAGCCCGGCACCGGACGCTGCAGGAACTCGGAGATCTCCTGCTGGTTCTTGACCGCCCCGGACCCGCCGACGACCTTCTTCACGCCGCGCCCCATCCGGCGCATGAACGCGTCGCCGTGCTGGTCCTTGCGGACGAACTCGTGCGCCATCGGCACCGCGCCGCCCGCGTGCTGCTGCTGCGGCGGCGCCGGGACCGGCGGCGGGCCCGAACCGGGCGGCGGCGTCCGGTCCTCCTCGGCGACGTCCTCCTCGGCACCGGGCGCCTGCGCCATCCCCGGCGCCTGCGCGGCCATGTGCCCGACCGGGGAGATCGCCGCCTCCCAGCTGAACTCGTCCTCGATGGGCGGCGGGGGCTGCTCCGGCTCGTGCAGCTGCGGCTCCGCGGCCTCCTGCTGCCCCGTGGCGTCCTGCGGCTGCGGCGCCGGGGCCGGCTGCTGCTGCGGCGGCGCGGTCGCCTCGGGGGCCGCCTGCGGCACGGGCGCCGGGGCGGCGGGCGCGTCCGGCTGCGGCACGGGTGCGGGCGCCGGGGGCGCGGGCACGGGCGGCTGCGGCGCGGGCGGCTCGGCCTGCGGCTGCGGCTGCGGCGCGGACGCGGGCGGCTCGGGAACCGGCTGCGGGACGGGCGCGGGCGCCGGCGCGTCCATCTGCGGGACGGGCGCGGGCGGCGCGGGCGCGTCGGCGGGCGGCTGCACGGTCGCGTCGGCCTGCGGCTGCGGCTGCGCGGGCGGCATGGGCGGTGCGGGCGCGTCGGCCTGCGGCTGGACGGGCTGCGGCCCGGAGTGCTGCGCGGGCGGAGCGGCCGGCGCGGCGTCCTGGGAACCGGTGTCGGCCCCCTCCGCCGACAGGGCCGGAAGCGGCGGAGCCTCCTTCAGAGCCGTGAAACCGCGCTGGGACACGCCGAGGTCGCGCAGTACGGAGTGCTGCCAGCTCGGATCCGACATCCGCCCCCCCTCTCGTCGAAGGTCAAGCCTATGAGACCGCGGAGACACCGCGGGCCCGCGCCGAGCACGTCCCGGGAAGGCCCGCACTCTTCCCTACCACAGGGCACCAGGTACTTCGCGGCCCACGGGGAAACGGGCGGGAACCCCCGGGCGGCGGACCGCTAGCATGACCGGCGGTCACCGCAGCGGTACCGCACAACTCCACAGCGGGTCCCGACGGCGGCCGCCCGACCCCCCGCCGATCGAGAGGACGAGGCCGTGTCCCAGCCCCCCGGCATGC
>NZ_QHJN01000340.1:0-2632 GCF_003947565.1 Actinomadura sp. WAC 06369
TGTCCCCGCCGTCCGGCTGCCGCTTCCGCACCCGCTGCCCCCTGGCCACCGACCGCTGCGCCACCGAAGAACCCGAACTCCGCGAACACGCCAAAAACCACCACCTCGCCTGCCACCACGCCTAACTCACCGACACCATCTTCAACGCCTTCGCCCCCGACGGCGCCCTTCGGCGTTTCACGATCGGCCCGGCAGCCGAGGGCAGCAACGAGCACACGCTCGGGCTGGCCCGGTACGAGGACTACATGCTCGATCTGCGGACGGTCCCCGAGCCCGCCCGGAGCCGGCTGCGCCGGGCCGCCCCGCCCGCGACGTCGGTTCCGACTAGCCGGTGGAACCCCGCCCGGTCGGCCTGGCCGCGTTCTGCGACGTCCTCGTCCAGCTCGACCGAGTGCGGGCCGTCGCCCTCCGCTGACCCCCGATCCGCCTGGACTCGTGCTCCATGCCACCCCGGCGGCGGGGCGGGGGTCAGTGGGCCGCGCGGTTGAAGCGGTACTTCGACCACAGGTAGCCGGCGACCGTGACGCCGGCGCACCAGGCGACGGCCTGGACGCCGCTGTCGCCGATCCGGTCGCCCATGAGGAGGCCGCGCAGGGTCTCGGTGAGGGGCGTGAAGGGCTGGTACTCGGCGAACCAGCGCAGCGCGGTGGGCATCGTGTCGGTCGGGACGAAGCCGCTGCCGAAGAACGGCAGGAGCAGCAGGATCATCGGGGAGTTGCTGGCGCTCTCGACGGTCTTGGCGGCGAGGCCCAGCCCCACCGCCAGCCAGGTGAGGGCGAGCGCGGTCCCGGTGACCAGGCCCGCCGCGGCGAGCCACTCGACCGGGGACGCGTCCGGCCGGAAGCCGATCGCGAAGGCGACGCCGACGACGACCACGATGCCCAGCAGGGCTTGGACGACGCTGGCGATCACGTGCCCGGTGAGCACCGCCGGGCGCCAGATCGCCATGGTGCGGAAGCGGTCGACGATGCCCTCGGTCATGTCCATGGCGACCGAGATGGCGGTGCCCTGCGCGGTGGCGGCCATCGCCATCAGGATAAGGCCGGGCGCCACGTAGTCGACGTAGGCGCCGCGCCCGCCGGAGCCGCCCCCGATACCGTCGCCGAGGGTGCCGCCGAAGACGTAGACGAACAGCAGCAGGAAGACCACCGGCATGCCGACGAGCATCACCGTCAACGACGGGTAGCGCAGCATCCGCCGGAGCTGGCGGCGCAGCATCGTCGTCGTGTCGGTCAGGGAGTGGGTCACGGTGCTCATCGCTGGGGCTCCTTGTCGTGCCGGCCGGTGAGGGTGAGGAAGACGTCGTCGAGGTCGGGGGTGTGCACGGACATCTCCGCCACGTCGATCGCCAGGTCGTCGAGGCGGGCGAACAGGTCCCGCATCGAGCGGACGCCGCCGTCGCTCGGGACCCGCAGGGACAGGCCGTCCTCGCCGAGGGCGGCGTCGGCCAGGGCGCCGACGGCGGCGGAGACGGCGGCCGGGTCGGCGAACCGCAGCAGGATGTGGCCGCCGGGGATGAGGCGCTTGAGCTCGTCGGCGGTGCCCTCGGCGATCAGCCGCCCGCCGTCGAGGAGCGCGATCCGGTCGGCGAGCTGGTCGGCCTCCTCCAGGTACTGGGTGGTGAGGAAGATCGTGACGCCGCCCGCGACGAGGTCCCGGATGGTCCGCCACATGGTGCGGCGGCTGCGGGGGTCGAGGCCGGTGGTGGGCTCGTCGAGGAAGATCACGGCCGGGTTCCCCACCAGCGTCATCGCCAGGTCGAGTCTGCGCCGCATGCCGCCGGAGTAGGTGCTCGCCGGCTTCCGGCCCGCTTCCACCAGGTCGAACCGCTCCAGCAGCTCGTCGGCGCGGCGCCGGGACGCCGCCCGGCCGAGATGGCGGAGGTCGCCCATCAGGGCCAGGTTCTCCCGCCCGGTCAGCAGGTTGTCCACCGCCGAGTACTGGCCCGTGACGCCGATCGCGGCGCGCACCGCGTCGGCGTCCCGGGCGGGGTCGTGCCCGGCGATCCGCAGCTCGCCGCCGTCCGCGGGGATCAGCGTGGACAGGATCTTGACCATGGTCGTCTTCCCGGCCCCGTTCGGGCCGAGCAGCGAGAAGATCGTTCCCCTGGCGACCCGCAGGTCGATGCCGTCGAGCACGACCTTCTCGCCGTACGACTTGCGCAAGCCGGTGACCGTGATGGCCGGTTCTGACATGATTACTCTCCGTGTTCGTGGATGGGGACGAGAGGTCCGCAGGCGGCCCGGACCGACGCGCGACGTCGGTCGTCCCCTGCCTCTGCCGGTCGGGTGTGTGTATGTGTGTTGTCGGTGCTTAGGCTGGCCCGGTCGCCGCCAGCCAGTAATGCCGGACGGTCTATTCCGCCCCGGACGGTCTAAGTGGTGCCGGACGGTCTAAGTGGTGCCGGTGGTGTCAGTGCTCGGGTGGTGCCGATGGCCTTGGTGCCCATGGCCTCGGGTGGTGCCGTTGGTTGCCCGTGGTGCCGATGGCCACAGGTGGTGGCGGGGGTGTTGGTGGCCTCAAGTGTTGTCAGCGGCCTTGGGGCTTAGCGGTGGCCTCGGGTGGGGCGGTGGGCGGGTCGGCAGGTCGCTGCCGGGCATGCGTGGCGTCGCCCTAGTCGGCGGGCGGTCGG
>NZ_QHJN01000341.1:0-2581 GCF_003947565.1 Actinomadura sp. WAC 06369
CCCGCCGCGCGGCCCGGGCTCCTGGCGGGCCAGCGGGCTGCCGCGCTGACGAGGGCCCTGGCCGGCCCCCGGTCGGGCCCCGGCCTGCCCCCGGCCTGGCCCCGTCCGGCCGGTCGGCGGCGACACACCCGCCGACCGGCCGAAACGACATGTAACCGTGGTTCGCGCCCAGTGCGGCCCTCCACACGAATAAGGTGGAAGGCCATGGCCACCTCGGAGTTCGTCCCACAGCCCGCGCGCTACGCCATCTTCGTCGACGCGGGGTACCTCTTCGCGGCCTCCGGGGCCCTGCTGCTCGGCTGCGGTTCCCGGCGCGAGTACCGGGTCGCCGCCGAGAAGCTGATCAAGGCGCTGACCAGCCATGCCGACGACCAGTTGCTCGGCGAGCTGCTGCGCGTGTACTGGTTCGACGCGGCGCCGAAGAAGCAGCCGACCGTCGACCAGCGGGTCATCGCGAACCTGCCGCTGGTGAAGCTGCGGCTCGGCAACCTGAACGCGCAGGGCCAGCAGAAGGGCGTGGACGCGCAGCTCCGCGCCGACCTGGAGGCCCTCGCCCGGCACCGCGCGATCACCGACGCGGTGCTGCTGGCCGGCGACGAGGACATGCTGCCCGCCGTCGAGGCCGCCCAGCGGTACGGCGTCCGCGTGCACCTGTGGGGCGTGGAGCCGACGCACGGCTCCAACCAGGCCGAGTGGCTCGTCTGGGAGTCCGACACGGTCGAGGTGCTGCCCGCCGACTTCCTGCGCCCGTACTTCACGAAGGCGAAGGTCCTGCCGGTGCCCGCGCCAGGCACGGCCGCCGCGGTCCGCGAGGCCGCCGAGCGCCGCACCAGCCCCGTCCCGTCCCCGTCCCAGGTGTTCGCCGGACGGCCCCCGGCGGTGAAGCCCGCGGCCGCCGTCCGGGCGGGCGCCGTCCCGGTGCCCGCGGGGAACGCGACGCCCGCGACCGTCGCGGCGGCGATGAACTCGACCTCCGGGACGCAGTCGGACGGCCGGCTCGGCCCGGAACGCGACCACATGCTCGAGATCGGCGAGCACGTCGCCCAGAAGTGGATCTTCGAGCGGGGCCGGGACAACATCCGCGACCTCCTTCCCGGCCCGATCCTGCCGCCGGTCATCGACAAGGAGCTGCTGATCGAGGCCGAGAAGGAGCTCGGCGGCTCCCTGCGCCCCTACCAGGAGGCCCGCACCTGGCTGCGGGACGGCTTCTGGGAGCGCGTGTACCGCGAGTTCGGCATCGGGATCGGCAAGTCCGACTAAGCCGTCCCGTCCCGCCGTACACGTTTCGCGGTTGCGCGGACACGGCGCGTCGCCGCCCGGTAACGTCCCCGCCGGGGGTGAGGGGCCATGCTTCGACGGCGACGCCGCGGCGCCCGCACCGCGCCGCCGCCGGCGGGCGCGGTCGCGGTGACCGCCGCCCTCGCCGCCGCCTGCCAGGCGCCCGTCCCGTTCCACCGCCCCGGCGAGGGCCGTCCGGACGCGCCGGTCGTGGGCCTCGGCGGCGCCGCCCCGTACGTCGAGCTCCGCACGCCCCGCCCGGCCCGGGACGCGGCGCCGGCCGCCGCGCCCGCCGGCGGCCGGGTGTACGCCGCCACCGGCGCCGGCATGCTCGCGCCCGCCGCCCGGGACCTGCCCCGCCGGGTGTACGTCGCCGCGGGCCCGGCCCTCGACGTCGTCGACCCGCTCCGGCTCCGCGTCGTCGACCGGTTCCCGACGGGCGGCGCCGCGCGCGTCGTCCCGTCCTGGGACATGCGCCGCCTGTGGGCCGCCGACACCCGGCGGGGCGCGCTCGTCCCGGTCGGCCCCGCCGGGCGGGGGCGCCCGGTGCCGGTGCCCGACCCCGCGGGCCTGTACTTCACCCCGGACGGCGAACGGGCGCTCGTCCTGTCCCGGCGGCCCCGCCGGGTGGGGATCCGCGACCCCCGCACGATGGCGCCGCGCGCCGCGATCCCGCTGCCGTGCGCCGCCCGGTACGCCGACTTCGCGCCGGACGGCCGGCTCGTCGCGTCCTGCACCGCCGCGGGCGCCCTCGTCGCCGTGGACGTCGCGGGGCGCCGCGTCGCCCGGACGCTGCGGCTGCCCGCGGGCGCCCGCCCCGGCGACGTCCGGCTCTCCCCGGACGGGCGCGCGTTCTACGTCGCGGACGCCGCGCGGGGCGGCGTGTGGCTGGTGGACGCGCAGGCGTTCGCCGCCGCGGGCTTCCTGCGCACCTCGCCGGGCGCCGCGGGGCTGGCCGTCGGCCGCGACGCCCGCCGCCTGTTCGTCGCGGGCCGCGGCGTCCTCGCCGCGGTCGACTTCCGGTCCCGCCGGGTCGCCGCCCGCTGGCCGCTGCCGGGCCGCGCCGCCCCGGCCGTCGGCGGGGTGTCGTCCGACGGCTCCGCGCTGTGGCTCGCCGCGCCGTCCGGCGTCGTGTACGCGGTGTCGACCGCGACGGGCCGCGTCCTGCACCGCATCCGGGTGGGCGGCCGCCCGACGTCCCTGGTCGTCCACCCGCAGCCGGGCCGGTACTCGCTCGGCGGCACCGGCCTGTACCGCTGACCGACCCGCCGGGCGGGCGGGCCGGCGGGTCGGTCAGCGGTAC
>NZ_QHJN01000342.1:0-2576 GCF_003947565.1 Actinomadura sp. WAC 06369
CGCCACAACAGCCCCCACATCAGGCTTCCCCTCAACCAGCGCCACCACATCCCGCGACACCCAACCCTCCCCAGCCATCCGCGATCATCTGCAAACCATTCGAAGCCCGACGCAAAACAGCACAGCTCTTGAGGTGACATAATGTTCGTGGCGGAACCGTGCTGTCTTCGATGCAATTTCGTTCGGTAATTGCTGCATCTCTAGCGTTGGGCATCTTTATGCTTGGCGATGGCCGCGAGAACCCTCGCCCTGGTGCGTTCGTCAAGGTCTGGTATGCGGAAGTCTTGTCCTCGGGCGTGTTCCACGAGTTCAGGCTGGGGTGGCACGGAATGAACGTCAAGGTAATAGCCGACCTCGCCGGGCCAGATCCATGTGCCATCAGTGTGGTAAGTACGCGGGACGTGCGGGGCGCGAGAAGGGTCGAGCAGGTCGGGGTCCTTGCGGCGAGACGAGACCACGACGTGGGCGTGCTCCAGATATCGCACCAAGGGCTCTCGCTCGGGCGGCGCGATGGGAGGGCGGTCGACGCCGGGAGTTCCATCAGGCTCGAAGGAATCCCAGGTCCTGGCGATCTGCAGCCGCGGTTCACCCGCGATGATGCCGTCCAACTCATCCAGCCCGGATTTGTCCATCGGCGCGACCGGAGTGCTGCTGAGATGGTCTGACGGCTTGCCTTGCTTGATGGAAACCGGATGAAGGTTTATAAAGCCGGTCCCGTCCACGGTGAACCCGCCGCCCCGCTCGAACAGGAGAATCAGGGGTTCAAAAGGATCTGGCAATTCGCCTTGTTGTAGTCCCTGATCCTTCAGGGTCGCCAGATGAAGGGCGTTTTCACATGCGTGCAGCGTCGGTGAGCCGAACGTATATGGAATGGCTGTTCTGAGATGGTCCAGTTGTTCGGCGGTGGCGCGAACCGAAGGATTCATCATGGCCGCGAAGTCGTAAAAAGGCCACGAGTGGGCGGAGATGCCAAGGCTTTCCAGGAGGGCTGCGCGCTCATCCGTCAGGGGGCCGATTTCCCTGCCCCAGATGGCCGCCCGGCGAAGGTACTCGAGCAGGAGTTGTACACGGGACTTCTCATGCTCGACGGCCATCGCCCCGGCGTCCTGCCAGTTGATCTCATGGAGGCGCCCGAGAAGAGCTTTCGCATTCGTGTTCATCAGGGCAATTCGCTCTCAATCGCGTTGACGATCTCGGTGACGTTCGACAGATCGTCGCTGAGATCGATGTCCAACTCGGCCCTTCCTTGCAATATGTAGTGGCTCCACGGTGGCTTATTATGGTCCTCGACCGGTGCGAGGTCATGCGCCCCGTAATGCTCATACGTGGGCCGATACCCGCCCTGAGTGTAGCCCGCAGGATCGCTGCTCCGGTAGGGAATACCCCGTTCCATCAGCATACTCTCGATCGCCTCGTGGGCGATCAATCGCCTGAACTGTTCCCGTGAGTCGAGGAGGGGGCCGTCGTTGGCGGCTGCCCAAAGTTCGGCGATGTGATGCATGGGACTGAAATTCCCAACTCGAGTCTGCCCGGGGCCGACCGCGACTTCATGCTGTTTGAAGAACAGATGCCGCCGCACGCGTTCAAGTACGTCCTGAGTGATTCCGGTATTGGTGGAAATGTTTTCGGTGTCCCCGGAGAGGTCGCGAACCTCTTGATATCCGATGACGGAGCGACGTGATTGGGGTACCTCGACGTAGACATTTCCATGGTGGTCGATGTAATAACCATTGGAGTCCGTGTAACCGAGCTGCCCAGGCTTGCCGATCGTCGAGTCGAAGCCCAGGTCGACAATCCCTTTGGCCTGATAAATGCCGGATTCGCCATTTTCTCTGGTGATCTTGTAGATCACGCCCTCTTCTGGTTTTGCGAGGTCCACGTTGTTGTCAGGATGTGCCGGTGATCGAAAGGCTTCCGGGTCGATCTCAGCGTTCTCGATGTGTGTGATTCGGACTCTTCCGGTTTCAGGGTCGGATTGACTCGTGTATGCGTAACTTCGAGGAACTCCGTTTTGGTGAACTTCATACTTCGTGTTCGCCTCCAGGTTCGGAATGCGGGAAATCGGCACGGGTCGACCGTGGTCGCTGACGGCTTCGATCGTGTCCGAACGTTCATACTGCGGTGGATTCCAGACAGCCTCCACCTTGGGAGGTGGCAGGTTATTCTCATTTTGTCCGACCGCGTTCCCGGCGTTCGCAAAATCGTCGCTCTTTGTGTTATCCGGAGGATTTTCGGGAAGGCCGTTGCCGCTACCTGCGTTGCCGCCGCCACCGGGCATGGTGGTCTCTGGAGAGGATGTCGTTTGAGGCGCGAGCTGACCGGTAGACCGTTCGGGGCCATTGTCGCTCGAGAGTGTGGAGTCGGTGGCTTCGGGATTATTGGATGGCCGAGAAGATCCCGACGAGGGGCCGTTGTTGGTGATTTCGGGGTGGCGGGCGCCTACCAGCTCGGGGGTGCGTTCGTGGGAGGTGCGGACTGCTTGGGTTGCCGGTTGCTGGTGGTCGCGGAGCATCCATTCGGGGATGTGGGCGGGGATCTCCGCCTGGCGGGGGGCCTCGCCCGAAGCTCTTGCGGGG
>NZ_QHJN01000343.1:0-2415 GCF_003947565.1 Actinomadura sp. WAC 06369
GCGGTGGATGGGGCGGCGGGTTTCGGGTAACGCGGGGTCATGGACAGGTTGACTCGCGGGCTGGTCGCCGGCGCCGCCGGAACCAGCGCCCTGAACGTGGTGACGTATCTGGACATGGCGGTGCGGGCGCGCCCGGCCAGCAGCACCCCCGAGCAGAGCGTGGAGAAGATGGCCGACCTGGCCGGCGTCGGGCTCGGGGCCGAGGACCGCGCCGAGAACCGCAAGGCGGGCCTGGGCCCGCTGCTGGGCTACGGGACCGGCGCGGGCGCCGCACTGGTCTACGGGCTGCTGGCCGGGCGGCGGCGGATCCCGCTGCCGGCGGCGGCGCTGGCGCTGACGGGCCTGGCGATGGCGGGCTCGAGCGCCCCGATGACGGCGCTCGGGCTCACCGACCCCCGCACATGGTCGGTGTCGGACTGGCTGATGGACGCGGTACCGCACCTGGCGTACGGGGCGGTCGCGGCGGGCGTGTACGCCGCCCTGCGCTGACACCGCCCGAGCCGCGGCCGAGGACGCGGGCCCGCCCGCGGCCGGTCGGCGCAGGGCGGGCCGCGAGGAGGACCGGACGGTCGTCGGCGGCCGCATCCGCACAGTACGTACCGACCGGCTGCGGGACGCCGAACCCGGAACGCCGTCCCGGAGGCACCGCCCCGGACACCCCCGTCCCGCGCGCGCCGGTAGGGTCGGGCCCATGACGGCGGAGGTGGTCGAGCGCGCCGCGGGCGTCGGCGGGGAGCTGGTGCTGCGCCGCGACGGCGCCCACTACGAGATCATCAGCAACGGCGTGTTCCTCATGGACACCCGCGACGGCAGGTCCGAGCGGCTGCTGGTGCGCGCCGCCGCCGACGGGCTCGCCGCCCCCGCCCGGATGCTGATCGGCGGGCTCGGCGTCGGGTTCTCCCTCGCCGAGGCCCTCGCCCTCCCCCAGATCGCGCACGTCACCGTCGTCGAACGCGAACCCGCCGTGATCGGCTGGCACCGGTCGCTGCTGCGGCCCTGGTCGCGCGGCGCCCTCGACGACCCCCGCGTCACCGTCGAACACGCCGACCTGCTCGACGTCCTCACCGGTCCCGCCGCGGGCCGCTACGACGCCCTGTGCCTGGACGTCGACAACGGCCCCGACTGGACCGTCACCCCCGGCAACGCCCGCCTCTACGGGCCCGACGGCCTCGCCCTGCTGACGTCCCGGCTGACGCCGCGCGGGACGCTCGCGGTGTGGAGCGCGGGCTCCGCGCCCGGCTTCGAGGCGCGGCTGCGGGACGCGTTCGCGCGGGTGGAGGCCCTGCCCGTCGAGGTGCCGCGCGGGGAGCCCGACATGGTCTACCTGGCCAAAGAGCCCGTCCCCGCCGCCTGACCCGGCGCTTGCCCGGCCCCCCGGCGATCGCCGGGCCGCCGCCGGTTCCGGGCCGCGCGCGCGGCCCCGCGGCACCGCGGCGAGCCGAACCGTGGGCGGAACCGACAAAACCGCGGCGGTCGTTTCTGTGGACCGCGACGACCACCGCTCGAGCGCCGTTCGCTAAGTTTCGACCGGACAACACCTTTATGGGAGGTTCAGTGGCTACTGCCCACGCAGCTCACGCCCACCCGGCCCAGCGCCGCCCCGCCGTGCTGGGCGACCTGCTGCCCGGTTGCCTGACCCGCGACGCCGCGCTCATCACCGGATCCGCCGTGTTCGTCGGGATCGCCGCGCAGATCGCCGTCCCGGTGCCCGGCACCCCCGTTCCGGTCACCGGCCAGACGTTCGCGGTCCTGCTGGCCGGCGCCGCCCTCGGCCCCGCCCGCGCCGCCCTGGGCATGGCCCTGTACCTGCTCGCCGGGATCGCCGGCGTCCCGTGGTTCACCGACGGGTCGTCCGGCGCGGGCGCCCCCAGCCTCGGCTACGTCATCGGGTTCATCGTCGCGGCCGCCGTCGTCGGCCGCCTCGCCGGCCGCGGCGGCGACCGCACCCCGCTGCGCACCGCCGCCACCATGCTCACCGGCACCGTGATCATGTACGCGGCCGGAGTGCCCTACCTCATGGCGGCACTGGGCGTCGACCTCGGCCGCGCCCTGGACCTCGGCGTCGTGCCCTTCCTGGCCGGCGACGCCCTGAAGGTGCTCGCCGCCGCCGCGCTGCTGCCGGCCGCGTGGCGGCTCACCGGCGCGGGCCGCGACCGGTCCGCCTGACGGCCCGCCCCGCCCCGGCCCCCGCCGGGACCGGCCCGGCGCGCGAACGCGGCACCCGCCGCCGCGCGCCGGGCCGACGGCGTCCCGGGCCCCGCCACCGGACGGCCCGCCCCCGGCCGCCCCGAGCCGCTCGGGGTCCGGCCGGTACAGGGTGAGGTACGGCCCGAGCGCCGCGCCGGCGGCCTCGGCGGTGACGACGCGCGCCGGCCCGGCGGCGGTCGCGACGACGTCGCCGGGTTCCAGCAGCGT
>NZ_QHJN01000036.1:0-55147 GCF_003947565.1 Actinomadura sp. WAC 06369
GATCCGCGTTCCTCGACCGGCCGAAGCGGTTTCCGATCGCCGCGGCGACATCCGTATTAGCGGCGCCCGCAGCCCCGCGACCGGATTCCGGCGGACGCGCGAGTGACGGGGTTCGACGGCGGTTCCCGTTCGGGCGGCCGGGGCAGCCGCTCGGCCGGCACCACCCGTTCGTGTTCGGGTTCACCGCGGCCCTCGGCGTGATCACGGCGTGGATGCTGGTGCAGGCGGCGACGAGCGCGCGGTCGACGATCGTGATGATCGTCGTGGCGCTGTTCCTCGCGATCGGGCTGAATCCGGCGGTGGAGCGGCTGAGGCGGATCGGGCTCCCCCGGGGGCTGGCGGTCGGGGCGGTGTTCTTCGGGGTCCTGCTGTTCTTCGCGGGCTTCGTCGCGTCGCTGGTGCAGCCGGTGACCGAGCAGGTCAACGAACTCCGGGAGAGCATCCCGCAGTTCGTCGAGCAACTCCAGAACAACGACCAGCTCGTCGAATGGGACAAGCGGTACGGGCTGCTGGAGCGGGCCGAGACGTTCGTGAACGGCGAGGACTTCCAGAAGCAGGTCACGGACGCGGCCACGGGAATCGGCCGGGTCGCCATAAACGGTGTGGTCCAGACCGTGACCATTCTGATCCTGACGCTGTACTTCCTGGGGTCGCTGCCGCAGATCAAGACGTTCTTCTACAAGCTCGCCCCGCGGACGCGGCGCGCGCGCGTGGCGCTGCTCGGCGACGAGATCCTGGACCGGATCGGCGGGTACGTCGCGGGCCAGTTCATGATCGGGTTCATCGCGGGCGCGGCGTCGTACGTCTTCCTGTCGATCGTGGGGGTGAAGTACGCGCTGGCGCTGTCGCTGATCGTGGCGGTGACGGCGCTGATCCCGCTGGTGGGCGCGACGATCGGCGCGGTGGTGGTGTGCCTGATCGCGTTCCTGACGGGGTCGCTGACGGACGTGATCGCCTGCGTGGTCTTCTACGTCGCGTACCAGCAGGTGGAGAACTACCTGATCTATCCGCGGGTGATGAAGCGGACGGTGGACGTCCAGCCGGCGGTGACGATCGTGGCGGCGCTGGTGGGGGCGGCGCTGCTCGGGGTGGTGGGGGCGCTGCTGGCGATCCCGACGGCCGCGGCGGTGTCGCTGCTCATCCGCGAGGTCGTCCTGCCCCGTCAGGAGACTCTTTAGCCGTCCGGGCGAGGGCGGCGGTGAACTCGGCGACGGCCTGGTTGAACAGGTCGGGCTGCTCGACGGCGCACAGGTGCCCGGCGCGGGGGATGACGAGGAGTTCGGAGTCGGGGGCTGCGTCGGCCATGGCGCGGGCGTCGGCTTCGGTGGCGAGGGCGTCCTCGTCGCCGACCATGACGAGGGTGGGGACGCGCAGCTCGCGGAGGGTGGCGAAGGAGTCGGGGCGGGCGGCCATGGCGCGCTGCGCCCAGGCGGCGGCGCGCGCCGGGGTGGCCTGGACGAGCCCGCGGACGCGCCCGTAGACGAGGGCGCGCTGCCGCATGGTGGTGGGGCCGACGAGGCCGGGGAGCACCTCGTCGATGAGCACCTGGACGCCGCCGCCGTCGAGGGCCTCGGCCTGCCGGAGCCGGTTCGCGCGGACGGCGTCGGTGTCGGCGGACGCGCGGGTGGCGGCGAGGACGAGCCCGAGGACGAGGTCGGGGTGGCGGCGGCAGAGCGCCATGGCGACGTAGCCGCCCATGGACAGACCGCCGACGACGGCGCGGCGGACGCCCTGGGCGCGGAACATGCGGGCGACGTCGTCGGCCATCGCGTCGATGGACGGTTCGCCGGTGCCGAGCAGGGACCCGCCGAAGCCGCGCAGGTCGGGGGTGATGATGCGGAACCGTCCGGCGAGGCCCTGCCGCTGCTCGAGCCACATCGCGGACGAGAGGGGGAAGGCGTGCAGCAGGACCAGCGGCATGCCGGAACCGACGTCTCTGGCGTAGAGCTGCACGGTCATGCGGGTTCCTCACCTCGGGTCGGGTTCCCGGTAATGGGTACCCGCATCGCGCCCGAGATGATCAGGTCTGGCCGTCATCGGCCGCTCGCGATTACGCGGCGGGGCCGTCCCATTCGGTGGGCAGCGGGTGGGCGGCGGGCGCGACGCGGCGGACGATCTCGTTGAGCACGGTGCGCACGTAGGGTTCGCCGACCCACAGGTGCTTGGCCTTGTCGACGCCGACGACCTCTGCCTGCGGGACGCGCTTGAACCGTTCGCGGGCCTCGTCGGGGCGGAGGTAGTCGTCGAACTCGGGGACGAGCGCGAGGACGGGGCGTCCGTCGGCGCCCCACGCGTCGAGGTCGGCGTCGGTCGCGCGGTGCAGCGGGGGCGACAGCAGGATCGCGCCCTCGACGAGCGGGTCGCGGCCCCACTTGAGCGCGAGTTCGGTGCCGAACGACCAGCCGAGCAGCCAGGGGCGGGGCAGGTCGTGGTACTCGGTGTACTCGAGGGCGGCGGCGACGTCGAACCGCTCGGTCTCGCCCTCGCCGAACTCGCCCTGGCTGGTGCCGCGCGCCGAGGCGGTGCCGCGGGTGTTGAACCGCAGGACGGCGAGGTCGGCGAGCGCGGGCAGCCGGTAGGACGCCTTGCGCAGGACGTGGCTGTCCATCATGCCTTCGGCGGTGGGCAGCGGGTGCAGGCAGACGAGGGTGGCCGCCGGGGGGTTCTCGGGGGGCAGCGCGAGTTCGCCGACGAGTTCGAGCCCGTCGGAGGTGTGCAGGGTGATGTCCTCGCGGCGCGCCGGCAGGACGGTCGCGGCCCGGATCTCCGCCATCGGTCTCCTTCGGTCAGTGGCGCGGGGCGTTGCGGCTCCGCTGGACGCGGGGCGAGCGGCGGGTGCGGGCCCGCCAGCAGGGGCGGTGCCAGTGCCGCCGGTCGTCGGCGCCGCCGCGCTCGTCGGCGGGCCAGGCGACGACGTGCCCGACGCCGGGCGGGATCTCCTGGTCGCAGCCGGGGCAGCGGTACGGTTTGGCCGCGTTCGTCCCGGCGACGTTGCGGACGATCCAGGTGCCGTCCGGCCCGTCCTCGGTGTCCTGAGCCCACATGCCGCCGCCGCCCCGCGGCGCGGGTCCGGGGGCGGAGCGGCGGTTCTTGCGGGGGCTCATGCTTTCCAGGGTAGGGCCGGGTGTCAGCGGAGCGGACGCCCGGCGGTGACGTGCTCGACGAGCAGGGGGGTCGGGGCGAGGGCGGGTTCGCGCGTTTCGGCGTGCAGGGCGCGCAGGGCGCCGACGGCGCGGTCGAGGCCGAGCCGGTCGAGGTCGGCGATGGGGCCGGTGGGGTAGCCGCAGCCGAGCGTCATGGCGGCGTCGATCGCGTCGGGGCCGGCGTATCCGGCGCCGAGCATGGCGGCGGCGTCGTTGAGGTAGGGGAAGCGGAGCGCGTCGACGATGAATCCGGCGCGGTCGCGGCAGCGGACGGTGGTGAGGCCGAGGGCGGCGAGGAGCGCGGCGGCGCGGTCGGCGGTGCCGGGGGCGGTCGCGACGGTCGCGGCGATCTCGGCGAGGTCGCCGTCGGGTTCGGGGAGGCGGAGCCCGACGACGTCGCCGGGGCGTCCGGACGCGACGGCGTGCTCGACGGCCTGCCCGGCGGCGGAGGTGACGGCGAGGACGGTGCCGTCCTTGAGGTTCGCGGTCGCTTCGGCGAGGAGGGCGCGTCCGGTCTCGGCGTCCTGCGCGGCCTCGACGACGAGGTCGCAGTCGGCGAGCCCGTCGGCGGACGTCCGGACCTGCGCGCCCGCGCGGTCGGCGCGGGCGGCGACGGCGTCGGCGAGCGGGCCGGTGCCGAGGACGCCGACGACGGGTGCGGCGGCCGCGCGGGCGTCCGCGGCGGGGGCGGCGGGGTTCGCGTGGTCGTAGAAGCCGCGGCCGGTCTTGCGGCCGAGCAGCCCGGCGGTGACGAGTTCGCGGAGCAGCGGGGAGGGGGCGTGGCGGCGGTCGCGGGACTCGGCGTAGATCGCCTCGAGGACCTCGAGGCAGGTGTCGAGGCCGATGAGGTCCATGAGGGTGAACGGGCCCATCGGCAGCCCGGCGCCGGCGGTCATCGCGGTGTCGATGTCGTCGCGGGTGGCGTGCCCGGACTCGAGCATGCCGGCCGCCTGGTTGAGGTAGCCGAACAGGAGGCGGTTCGCGACGAACCCGGCGCGGTCGCCGATGCTGACGGGCGTCTTGCCGAGGCTCTGGACGAGCGCCGCGACGCGCTCGGCGGCCTGCGGCTCGGTGCGGACGGTGCGGATGACCTCGACCAGCTTCATCACCGGCGCGGGGTTGAAGAAGTGCACGCCGACGATCTTGTCGGGGCGTCCGGTGGTGACGGCGATGTCGGTGACCGACAGGGACGAGGTGTTGGTGGCGAGGACGGCGTCGGCGCGGCACACGCGGTCGAGTTCGGCGAACACGGTCCGCTTGAGGTCGAGCCGCTCGGGGACGGCCTCGATGACGAGGTCGCAGTCGCCGAGGTCGGCGAAGTCGGTGGACAGCGCGATCCGGTCGAGGATCTCGCGCTGCGCGTCCTCGGTCAGCCGGCCGCGCTTGACCGCGCGTCCGGTCGAGGACTCCAGGTGCCCGCGCCCGCGCGCCAGCGCGTCCGCGTTGATCTCGATGCCGACGACCGCGAGGCCGCCGCGGGCCAGCACCTCGGCGATGCCCGCGCCCATGGTGCCCAGTCCGACGACCCCGACCTTGCTGAACGAACCACTCGTCATGGTTCGCAGTCTGGCAGAGGGCTCCGCCGGGGCCGATGCCGGGTACGACCGGGACGTGCGCTTCGGAATCTTCCTTCTCGCCGCCCGCTTCCCCGGCCAGGACGACGCCGCCGCCCTGGCCCGGACGGTCGACGCGGCCGTCGCCGCGGAACGGGCCGGCTTCGACGACGTGTGGCTGGCCGAGCACCATTTCATGACGTACGGGGTCGTGCCGTCCGCGACGGTCATGGCCGGGCATCTGCTGGGGGTGACGCGGCGGATCCATGTGGGGACGGCCGTGAGCGTGCTGTCCACGCAGCACCCGGTGGCGCTCGCGGAGCAGGCGGCGCTGCTGTCGCTGGTGTCGGGCGGCCGGTTCCGGCTCGGTGTCGGGCGCGGCGGCCCGTGGCGGGACCTGGAGGTGTTCGGGACCGGGCTCCCCCGCTACGAGGGCGGCTTCGCCGAGTCGCTCGATCTCCTGCTGGAGTGGCTCCGCTCGGAGCGGGTGGCGTGGGACGGCGAGCACTTCCGATTCCGCGAGGTGCCGGTCGTCCCGCGCGCGCTCGCCCCGCCGCCGGTGGCGGTGGCTTGCACGTCGCGCGAGACCGAGCGGCTGGCGGCGTCCCGCGGGCTGCCGATGCTGCTGGGCATGCACGTGGGCGACGCGGAGAAGGCCGCGGCGGTCGAGCGCCACGGCGTCCCGGACGTCCCGCACGTCTCGGTGCACCTCGCGCAGGTCGCGGACACGCGGGACGAGGCGGTGGGGCTGCTGCTCGACGGGATGCCGCCGTGGCTCGGGCCCGGTCTGGACGGGTACGTCCCGGTGGACGATCGTCCGCGCCCGTCCCGCGACCCGGTGGGCTACACGCGCCGCATGTGCGACCTGCACCCGGTGGGGTCCCCGGACGACTGCGCGGCGGCGCTCGCCGCCACCGCGGAGCGCACCGGCATCGACCACGTCGTCCTGCTCGTCGAGGCCGCCGGCTCGCACCGCGCGACGCTGGAGAACATCGCGCGCCTCGGCGCCGAGGTCCTCCCCCGCCTCCGCTGAGCGCGGACGGCCCCGCCCGACGCGGGTCGGGCGGGGCCGCCGCGGCGGGGCCTCGGCCTCAGCAGTCGCGCAGTTCCGGCGACTGGTTGAGGATCTGCTCGCGCGCGGTGACGAACGCGGCGAGCGCCGCCGGGTCGCCGTCCGCGGGGAACACGGCGACGCGGTGGCAGTTCTGGAACGCGAGTTTCACGCCGTAGTAGCGCTCCAGGGCGCCGCGCATGGCGTCGCTGGCGAGGACGCGCAGCAGCTGGCCGCGCGCCTGCTCGTCCGGCGGCGGCGTCAGGTTGTCGGCGAAGTCGCCGCCGTCGACCTGGAGCCGCGCCACCAGGCCGCTGACCATCTCCCACGCGTACGGGAGGGACGTCCTGATGCATTCGACGAACGCGGCGTCGTCGACCTCGCCGCGCCGGGCCGTCTCGAGGAGTTCCGGGGTCACGTCAAGGGACATTCTGGGGTCCTTTCGCAGACGGATGACACCGGTGCTCGACGCTAATCACGCGTTCCGGCAATTTCCAGGCTTGACAGCGGCCCTGACTTGCGCGTGCCGGACGATCAGCGCGCGGGCGCCGTGCCGCCGCGGCGGGGCGCGGCGGCGCGCGGCCTGCGGATCCGGCCGGGGACCGGCATCCGGTCCGCCCAGTACTCGCGGGCCCGGCGCGCCGCCCGTCCGGCGCGGGCGGCGTCGCCCTCGGCCCGCATGTCCCGCGCCCGCTCCCGCATGAGCGCGTACATGATGTCGTTGTGGTACACGACGTTCCCTCCGTCCGCCGGGCCGCGTGTCCGGCCCGACATCCAAAAGGTTCGTCCTAAGGCGCCCGCCCCCGCATCGGCACGACGCCTTACTTCCGCACCACCGGACGCCTTAGCCGCGTCCCGGCCCCTTACGGCCGGGACGCGTACTCCGCGGACGGCGTCGCGCGCGCCTGCTCCGGGTCCGCGGCCTCCAGGTCGGCGCCCTCCAGGTCCATGCGCGGGACGATCCGGTCGAGCGGGCGCGGGAACCACCAGGCGGCGCGGCCGAGCAGCGCCATGGCGGCGGGCACGAGGCCCATCCGGACGACGAACGCGTCGACGGCGACGCCGACCGCGAGCGCGAACCCCATCGCCTGGACGATCGGGTCGGGCGAGGCGACGAACCCGCCGAACACCGCGATCATGATGAGCGCGGCGGCCGTCACGACGCGGGCGCCGCCGGCGAACCCCGAGACGACGGCCGTGCGGGCGTCCGCGCCCTTCGCGTACTCCTCGCGCATCCGCGACACCAGGAACACCTGGTAGTCCATGGCGAGGCCGAACAGCACGCCGATCAGCAGGATCGGCAGGAAGCTCGCGACCGGCCCGACCTTGTTGACCGGGACGAGGCCGGCGAGCCACCCCCACTGGTAGACCGCGACGACGGCGCCGAGGGACGCGGCGACGCTGAGCAGGAAGCCCGCGACGGCCTTGAGCGGGACGAGCACCGAGCGGAACGCGAGGGTCAGCAGGGCCAGCGAGATCACGGTGATGACGGCGAGGAACGGCGGGAGCGCGTCGCCCAGCTTCCGGGAGACGTCGATGTTCGCGGCGGTCGTGCCGGTGACGGCGACGCCCGGTTCGGCCCGCATCGCCTCGACGAGGTCCTCGGTGGCCGCGGTGTCGGGGCCGTGCTCGGGGATGACGGTGACCGCGGCGGTGCGTCCGTCCGGTGAGGCGCCGGGCGGCAGGACGGCCGCGACGCCGGGCAGCGCGGAGATGTGCGCGACCGCCCGCCGCGCCGCGTCGGGGCCGCCGTCCACGACGGCGATCAGCGGGCCGTTGAAGCCGGGCCCGAACCCCTCGGCCGTCAGGTCGTCGGCCTGGCGGGCGGTGGTGCTCGCGGGGAAGGAGCCGGCGCCGGGCAGGCCGAGCCGCAGGTCCTGCGCGGGGACGGCGAGGACGCCGACGAGCGCGAGGCCGCCGAGCAGGACGGGCACCGGGCGGCGCACGACGAGCCGCGCCCAGCGCGCGCCGAGCCCGGCGCCGTCCGGGGCGCCCCCGCGCAGCCCGGGGACGCGGAACCGGGTGACGGCGCGGCCCGCGAAGCCGAGCAGCGCGGGCAGCAGGGTGACGGCGGCGAGCACCGCGACGACCACCGCGCCGGCCGCCGACAGGCCCATCACGGTGAGGAACGGGACGCCCGCGACGGCGAGCCCGGCGAGGGCGACCACGACGGTGGCGCCCGCGAACACGACGGCGCCGCCCGCCGTGCCGACGGCGAGCGCGGCGGCGTCCTCGGGGTCGAGCCCGGCGGCGAGGTTCTGCCGGTGCCGGGACAGCACGAACAGCGCGTAGTCGATCCCGACGGCCATCCCGATCATCAGGGCGAGCACCGGCGCGGTCGAGATGATCTCCAGCGGTCCGGTGAGCGCGTACAGCCCGGCCATTCCGGCGCCGACGCCGGCGAGCGCGCTGAGCAGCGGCAGCCCGGCGGCGACCAGCGAGCCGAACGTGATCAGCAGGACGACGACCGCGACGCCGACGCCGATGGCCTCGCCGGCCCCGCCGACCTCGACCGCCGGCATGAAGGCGTCCCCGCCGAACTCCACGCGCAGGTCACCGGACGAGGCCCGCGCCGCGTCCCGCACCGCTTCGCGGGGCGCCTCCCCGAGGTCGTCGACGCGGCGGTCGAACACGACCTGCACGATCGCGATGCGCCCGTCCGGCGAGACCGCCCGCGCGGCGAACGGGTCGACGGCCTCCGCGACGTCCGGGACCCGCCCGACCGCCTGGACGACCGGGCGGACGTCGCGCGGGTCGAGCCGTTCGCCGTGGGGCGCCGCGACGACGACGCGTCCGGAGGCGTTCGCGTACTCGGGGAGGGTCCCGGCGATGCGGTCGAGGGTCTGCTGGGCCTCGGTGCCGGGGACGCGGTACTCCTCGCTCACCTGCCCCGAGTAGGCGGCGGCCGCGCCGCCGAGCGCGGCGAGCAGCGCGAGCCAGCACGCGAGCACGGCGGCGCGCCGCCGGTAGGCGAGGCGCCCCAGCCGGTGCAGCAGGTTCGTCATGCGGTCGTCCCCCTTGAACGTCGGTGGTCCCGCCGCAGACTGTACGTGCGACTTAGTCACTCGAACAAGTCGGATGACAAGGTGAGCGACGCCACGTCCCCGGGCGTCGGTAACCTTGGGCCATGGCGCACGTCCCCGCCGCCGAGCGGCGTCCCCAGCTCGTCGAGGCGGCCATCGACCTGATGGCGCGCAAGGGCGTCGAGGCCGGCAGCACGCGGGCCATCGCCGCCGAACTGGGCGTCGCGCAGGCGACCGTCCACTACACGTTCGGCACCAAGCGCGACCTGTACGGCGCGATCGTCGAGCGGCTCGCCGGCGAGATGGTCGACCGGGTGTGCGCCGCCGCGCCCGCCGAGGCCGCGCCGGGCGCGGCGGGGTTCGCGACGTCCGTCCGGATCATGGCGCGGGCGCTGTGGGACGCCTACGCCGAGCGGCCCGGACGGTTCCGCGTGTTCGACGAGCTGACCGTCATCGGCTCCCGCGACCCCGACATCCGGGAGGCGCTGCGCGAGCACCAGCTCGCCATGGAGCGCACCGCCGCCGACCTGGTCACCGGCCTCGCCGCGGAGACCGGCGTCGCCCTCGCCACCGACGCCGACGCCCTCGCCCGGTTCTTCCTCAACGGCTTCGACGGCCTGGTCGAGCGGCACCTGATCAGCGACGACGGCACGCACGAGGGCGACCTCGACCGGCTGATCGCCGCGGTGATCCACCTGGCCGTGCACGGCTGAACCGGGCGCCCGCACCCGCCGTCCGCACTAAGCTCGGGCGGGTGCGTCTCGTCATCGCCCGCTGCAGCGTCGATTACGCCGGCAAGCTCACCGCCCATCTCCCGATGGCCCCCCGCCTGGTCCTGATCAAGGCGGACGGGAGCGTGAGCATCCATGCCGACGATCGCGCCTACAAGCCGCTGAACTGGATGAACCCGCCCTGCTCCCTGCGCGAGGAGCCGTACACCGAGAACGGCGCCGTCGCGCGCTGGACGGTCACGCACGGCAAGTCGGGCGAGCGGCTGATCCTCACGATCGAGGAGTTCCTGCACGACAGCAGCCACGAGCTCGGGCTGGACCCGGGCCTGCGCAAGGACGGCGTCGAGGCCCACCTCCAGGAGCTCCTCGCCGAGCACATCACCACCCTCGGCGACGGCTACACGCTCATCCGGCGCGAGTTCCCGACCGCGATCGGCCCGGTCGACATCCTCTGCCGGGACGCCGACAGCGCCACGGTCGCGGTCGAGATCAAGCGCCGCGGCGAGATCGACGGCGTCGAGCAGCTCACCCGCTACCTCGAACTCCTCAACCGCGACCCGCACCTCGCGCCCGTCCGCGGGGTGTTCGCCGCGCAGGAGATCAAGCCGCAGGCGCGCGTCCTCGCCACCGACCGCGGCATCCACTGCGTGACGCTCGACTACGACGCGCTCCGCGGCATCGAGCACGAGGGCACCCTCTTCTAGGGCCGCGCGCCGCTTCACCAGAAAGACACCTTCGTTCGCCAGGCTGTGCGCCGACGCGCACGCGGACGAACGGGGTGGACGGATGACGGACCGGGTCGGCCTGCGCGGCGCGCGGGCGGCGGCGACGCCGCGATCCGGCTGTGGGATCCCCGGACCGGCGCCCTGCTGCGCACGTTCGGCGGGCCCCGCACGTCCGTGGCGTCGCTGTGCCTGAGCGCCGACGGGACCCGGCTCCTGTCCGGCGACCACTCGGGCGAAGTGCGGCTGTGGGACACCGGCACCGGCGAGTGCCTGCGGGTCCTGCCCGACAATTACGCGCTGCTCGACCCCGACCGGTGGTCGCCGGACTTCCGCGGCTGCACCCGCATCGCCCTGCCCGGCGGCGGCACCCTGCCGGACGACGTCGTCATGGGCGGCGCGCACGTCCGGTTCGGGCCCGGCGAGCGGTCCGCGGTGGTCGGCGGCGTCGACGGCATCGTCCGCATCTGGGACCTCGGCACGGGCGCGGTCGTCCACGCGATGGACTGCGCCGGCGGGGCGCGCGGGCTCGTGCCGGACGCCGTCCGGATCGAGGCCGTCGCGGTCGCGGGCGACCGGCTCGCCGTGTCGGCCCACTGGGACGGCGTCCACGTGTGGGACGTCTCCGGCGGCGGGCATCTCCGGATTCTCGGCGAAGGGGACCACGCCTCCTGCGTCGCGGCGCCCGCCGACGGCCGGTTCGTGGTCGCGGGCCACCGCGACGGCGCCGTCCGGGTGTGGGAACTCGACTGGGAGCCGTCACCGCGCGTTCACCCGGGCGGGACTGACACCTAAAGAACAATCGTGTACAAGTAAGCGGGTGAGGGCCCTCCTGCGCACCCCCCGCGTGCGGACGAAACTGCTCGTCACGGTCGTGGCCGTGCTGCTCTACCGGATCGGGCAGAACGCGCCGAGCCCCGGCGCGGACGTCGCGGCGCTCCGCGACGCCGCCGCCGCGGCCGTCCGCGACGACCCGGTGTACGCGCTGTTCGACCTGCTGACCGGCGGCGCGCTGCTGCACCTCTCCGTCCTCGGCCTCGGCGTGCTCCCGCACGTCGCCGCCGCCGTCACGATGGGTCTCCTCACCGGCGCCGTGCCCCGCCTGCGGGCGCTCGCCGCCGAGCCCGGCGGCGCCGCCCGGATCCGCCGGTACACCGATGTCCTCGCCGTCGCGGCCGGCGCCGCGATGGGCACCGCCGCGGCCGCCGCGGCCTCCCGGGGACGCCTCCCCGGCGGGGACGTCCTGACCGGCGCGGGCCCCGCCGCCGTCGCGGCGTCCCTGACGGCCGGGACGGCGGTCACCGTGCTCCTGCTCCGGCTGATCGACGCACGTGGATTCGGCCACGGCCTCGCCCTCCTGTTCTTCACGCAGGTCAGCGCCGTCTTCCCCCGCCTCCTGGCGGACGTGCGGGACACCGGGGGCACCGGCGCGTTCGCCGCCGCGCTCGCCGTCGTCCTGCTCACGGCCCTGCTCACCGTCGCCGCGCTGACCGTCCTCACGCAGGCCGAACGGCGGGTGCCCGTCCAGTACGCCCGCCGGATGGTCGGCGTCCGCGCGCCCCGCGGCGGGAAGGTCCACATCCCCGTCCCGCTCCACCGCACCGGGCTCCGCGCGGTGCTGATCGCCCTCGCCGTCCTGCACGTGCCCGCGCTCGCCGCCCGCCTCTGGCCGGGCGGCGGGCTTCCCGACGGCCTCTGGACGGCGCCCCTGCACGGCAGCGCCTGGTTCCTGCTCGCCCTGTTCACGCTCGCCGTCCTCGCGAGGTCCGCCTCCTCGCTGGGGACCCTGGACGTCGCCGGCACCGCGAACCGGCTCGCGCGCGAAGGCGCGTTCGTCCCCGGGATCCGCCCCGGACGCCCGACCGCCGACTACCTCGCGTACGTGCGGTCACGCGTCGGCTTCACCGCACCGCTCGTCCTCGGGCTCCTCGCCGTGCTGCCGCACGCCGCGCTCGCCCTCCTCGGCGTCGGCGCGCCGCACCTCGGCACGTCCGTCCTGATCGTTCTCGGCGCCGGGCTCGGCACCGCCACCCGGACCGTGCGGCAGGCCGTGGCCGAACAGAAAATGCACGAATACGCGCCCTGCCTTCGGACGGGTTCCGCCGAGAACTGAATTGTTCGGCGAACGGACCGGAGGCGTTAACGCGAAGCGCCGTCCCTGCTGCGAAACTGCGACCGTCCGACCAATCGAAAGGGTCCCCCCATGTCCCGCAAGATCCGGGCGGCCGCGGCGTGTCTGCCCGTCCTGACTATGGCCGCGGCCTGCCCGAACGAGCCCCTGAACGCGCTGTGGCAGATCCAGCCGGGCATGACCGTCTACATCGACGGATGGGACCAGGACAACGAGGTGGGCGACCAGGCATTGGTCGAGCAGAAGACCTCGCAGATGTGGGTGATCCCCCGGGACGCGGAATTCCGCAACTCCCGGAGCAACGGCTTCACCGTCGAAGTGCAGCTCGACCGCAGGCGCGGTTTCGTCGTCACCGACCTGGGCGGCGTCCGCGTCGGACGCGACCACGACTACTGCCTCGAAGAGGGCGAGACGTACGTGACCCTGGACGTCCGCCCCGAGACCCTCCGCTGGGAGCCCGCCCCGGACGACGTCGACGTCAGCGGCGACGACTGCGTCCTCGACCCCGCCGGCGACTGACCCGCCACGGGCCCGGTCGTGCCGAGGTTGCCGAGTGAAGCCCTCCGGCTCCTCCGCGACTGCGCCTGCCGCTTCTGGGACGACCGCGGCACCGGGGGGACGCCGATCCCGCCACGGTCACGATCGGCCGCTCCCTCGTCGCGTCCTTCGAGTTCCGCCTGTGCACCGACGTGGAGCACGAGGTGAATTCCGGCTGGGACCACGACTGGGACGGCCCGCCGTTCAACGGCGCCGAGGAGGAGGACGGGGACGAGGTGACCGCCCCGGCCGCCGAAGCCGCCCGCGCGGCGATCGACGCCGACCCCGGTGACCCGCTGGTGCCGATCCACCTCGGCCACGCCCTCACCTGGCTCGGCGACCGCGACGGGGCGACCGCCGCCTACCGCGAGGCACTGCGCCGCGACCCGGGCGACGGCCTCGCCGGAACCCGCCTCGAACAGCTCGACGCGGAGGTCCCGCGCTTTCCCGCGCCGGAGCCGCGCCCGTGTCGCCGCGCGGCCTGGACGTCCAATGGGTCGACCGCCACGACGAGCGCGTCCGCACGCCCGAGGGGCCCGAGCACGTCGTCGTCCCGGGCACGAAGGTCAAGGCGCGCCTCGCGTCGGGCGCCCGGATCACCGCCCGCAAGGGCACGGGCCCGCAGCCCGCAGCGCCCTACGCCGTCGCCTGGCGCCCGTCCGGTCGGTCAGGGGCGGGGGCCGAGGTCGCGGATGGTTCCGGCGAGGGCGCGGACGGCGTCGTTCTCGGCCTCACGGCGCCAGACCAGCGCGTACGACAGGGGCGGCGTGTCCGGCAGGGGCAGCCACCGGATGTGCGGCATGGACCAGTACTTCGTGACGTGGGCGGGAAAGCCGTGGACGATCTCGCCCGTGCTGACCAGGTGGATGAGGTCGTCGCCGTTGGTGACGATCTGGCTGCGCTCGATGGGACGGCCCCGCGGCGTCTGGAACGGCAGGTAGCGGTCCTCCCAGTAGTCCGGCATGGCGGGGGCGGTGGCGTGCCGGCGCCCGGCGAGCGCCTCCAGCGGCACCGACGAGCGCGAGGCCAGTTCGTCCTCGGCGGACACGGCGAGCAGCCGCGCATCGGTGAACAGGACCGGGCCCACCGCCAGGTCGGGTTCCTCCACGGGCAGCCACACGATCAGGGCGTCCAGCTCACCGGCGCGGAGCCGCGCGAACGGGTCGGTGAACGGGGCGCGGCGGATCTGCAGCCGCCACTGCGGGTGCCGGGAGCGGAAGGCGTCCCAGAAGGGGTGCAGGTCGGCGGTGTTGAACGGCAGCATGCCGACGCGCAGGACGGCGGTGACGCCGCGGGCGGCCAGCCGGGCGCGTTCCAGGCCGTCGAGCAGGCTCGCGTAGACGGGCCGGAGGTCGTCGTGGAGCTGGCGGCCCAGCGCGGTCAGGCGGATCCGGCGGCGGTTGGAGCGGTCGAACAGCCGCCCGCCCAGGTGGCGCTCCTGCCGCGCGATCGCCTGGCTGACCCGCGCCTGGGACACGTGGAGGCGGTCGGCGGTGCGCCCGAAGTGCAGCTCCTCGGCCAGCGTCAGGAAGATCTCGATGTCACGCAGCTCCACCGGCGTCCCTCTCGGGTCATAACCCCTGCGTTATCGGCATGTGCGCGAAGTTTACGTTGATCGCGGCCCGCGCCCCGACGAAGGTTGGTGATGCCGCCGGCGGCTCTTCACCGACCCGCCCCTTCGGGGGCCGTGCCACCCCCGCGAAAGGACCCGACAATGCAAGCGCGCATGACCAATCCCGCCTTCGTGCTGCCCGACGGCATGAAGGGCATCGGCGCCATCTTCAAGGCCGTGAACCAGGGCGGTATCTCCCACGAACTGCAGGAGATCGTCGGCCTGCGCGCCAGCCAGATCAACGGCTGCTCGGCGTGCGTCCACGCCCACCACGCCAACCTGGTGAAGGCCGGGGAGTCCGCCGAGCGGATCGCCGCGGTCGCCGCGTGGCGGGAGGCGCCGTTCTTCGACGACGCCGAGCGGGCGGCGCTGGAGCTGACCGAGGCGGTCACCCGGCTCGCCGACCGCTCCGGCGACGCCGTGGACGGCGAACTGTGGGACCGGGTCGCCGACCATTTCGACGAGAAGCAGCTCGCCGCGCTCATCCTGCTGATCGGCGTGACGAACATGTTCAACCGTCTCAACGCGTCCATCAAGGAGCCCGCCGGCACCTCCTGGACCTGACCCGGCGCGGCACCGAGCCCGGCGGCCGCTCCGCCCGGGCCGGTGCCGCTCCCCCGCCCGTCCCCTTCGGAGCGGCACGCGGTCACCGCGGGCCGGCGTCCCTGCCGCTCAGCCGAGGCCGTCGGCCTTGCCGAGCAGGTAGCGCTTCTCGACCTCGTTCCCGGTCAGGTCGGCCGCCCGGCGGTAGAGGTCGGCCGCGCGCGCGGTGTCGCCGGTCATCTGGAGCAGGTGGGCGCGGACCGCGTGCTCGCGCTGCACGGCGAGCGGATCCAGGTCCAGGCGGTGGCGCCGGACCAGGTCGTCCAGGAGCGCCAGGCCGCGGGCCGGACCGTAGGCGTGCGCGACCGCCACCACGCGGCTGAGCCGGACCGGCGCCGTAGGAGTGAGCCGTTCGAGCCACAGATACAGCACGGCGATCTGGGCCCATTCGGTTTCGTCGGGCGAGGACGCCGCGGCGTGCACGGCGGCGATGGCGGCCTGGATCTGGTAGGGCCCCGGCCGGTCGCGGTTCCAGACGCCGTCGATGAGGGCGGTGCCCTCGGCGATCAGGTCGCGGTCCCACCGGGTGCGGTCCTGCTCGTGCAGGGGGACCAGGTCGCCGCCGTCGGTGCGGGCGGTGCGCCTGGACTCGGTGAGCAGCATCAGCGCCAGCAGACCGGTCGCCTCGGCGTCGCCGGGCAGCGCGGCGCACAGCATGCGGGTCAGCCGGATCGCCTCGCGGGTCAGGTCGACCCGGGCGAGCCGGTCGCCGGCGGTGGCGGTGTAGCCCTCGTTGAAGACCAGGTAGAGCACCCGCATCACGGCGGCGATGCGTCCGTCGCGGTCGGCGTCGGTGGGCGGCGCGAAGCGCGCTCCGGCGCGGGCCAGCCGCTGCTTGGCGCGGCTGATCCGGGCGCCCATGGTGGACTCGGTCGTCCCGTGGGCGCGGGCGATCTCGGCTGTGGTCAGGCCGCCGACCGCCCGCAGCGTGAGCGCCACCTGGGAGGCTGGCTCCAGCGCGGGATGGCAGCACAGCAGCAGCAGGGTCAGGCTGTCGTCGGTCTCGCGGACGGGGCCCGCCCGGCGCTCGGGTGCCTGCATCGCCGACTCGGCCGCGCCGACCTCCCGCTCGCGGCGGTGGCGGGCCTGGTCGGAGCGGATCAGGTCGACCATGCGCCGGTACCCGACACGGATGAGCCAGCTCCGCGGATTCTCCGGGACTCCCTCGTCCGGCCAACTGCGGCTCGCGGCCAGCAGCGCCTCCTGCACCGCGTCCTCGGCGACGTCGAACCGGCCGAAGCGGCGGACGAGCGCGCCGAGCACCTGCGGCGCCTCGGTGCGCAGCAGGTGCTCGAGCTCCCGGTTCACGCCCCGAAGTCCTCGCCCATGATCGGGCGGATCTCGATCGGTTCGCCGAGCGCCTCGACGATGCGCGCGGCGATCTCGACGGCGCGCTCCCGGCCCGTCACGTCGATCACGGCGAAGCTGGCCAGGACCTCCTTCAGCTCGGCGAAGGGGCCGTCGGTGGCGACCACCGTGCCGCCGTCGCGGCGGACGGTGGTGCTGACCGCCGGATGCCCCAGGCCCTCGCTGGTCACGAACTCACCGGACGCGATCAACTCCTCCTCCAGCTTCCGGTAGGTCGCGAACGCGGCCAGCGCCTCTTCCGAGGGGACGTCGGCGGTGGCGGCGTCCCACGCGTCGACCGGGGTGTAGGCGAGTAGCAGGTACTTCATCGTGAATCCTTCGATCGGTCGTCGCGGGCAACGTTACGGTCGCGTCAGGCGGCGGCCCGCCGCAGCCACACCGCGAGCACGGTCGTCCAGGTAAAGGCGACCGCGCCGTTCACCGCGATCTGGATGCTCATGTAGGCGGGCGTCATCGGCACCAGCAGCACCAGCGCGGCGACACCGCTCAGCACGGCGGGAGCCGGGGCCCGGCGGCGGGCGCACCGGACGGCCAGCACGATCGCCGCGACGGCCAGCGCGGCGAACGCCACCGCCGCGGCGGCCGAGTGCGCGACGCCGTGCCAGGACATCTGCGCGACCGGCCCCTCGGGGGTGCCGGCCGGGAAGCCCTTTTCGGGGTCCATGGTGAAGACCCCAGCCGCCACCAGCCCGGCGCCGAAGACGCCTACCAGGATCGGCAGCGCCCGCCGTCCGAGCCCCTCGGTGAGCGTGCGCCGGGCGCCGGCGGCCAGCCCCAGCGCGCCCGCCCCCGCCAGGACGAAGGTGAGGATCTAAATCCACCCCAGGTCGCCGGTGGACAGCTGGCTGATGGGGTGCCGGGTGATGTCGAAGCCCTCGCGGGTGAGCATCTGCGCGATCGCCGAGGCGAAGAAGAGCGGCCCGGCCAGCGCTCCCGCGAGCAGCAGGCGCCCGGACGTCCGAACGGTCTCGCGGACGGGAACGGCGGCGGTGGTGGCGGTCATGTCGTTCTCCCTTTCGGTGGGTTCTCGCTCGCTACCTCGGACCCGGGCCGGGGTTCTTGACGCCACCCGACTGTGATTCAGATCACATCACCCAGGCGTCAAAGCCCGGCAGACCGCTCCGAGGTACCGGCGAGCAACCGCACAGGAGGACGACATGATCGAGAACCAGCAGCCCAGCCCCGCAGTGAAGGCCCTCGACCGTCTGGTCGGCACCTGGAAGGTCACCGGCGGCGCGGAGGGCACCGTCCGCTACGAGTGGATGCCCGGCCGGTTCTTCCTGGTCCAGCACGTCGAGCTCACCCAGTTCGGCGAGCCCGTCACCGGCATGGAAGTCATCGGCAACCTGCGCCCGTTCGGCGAGCCGACCGGGGCGGACGTGGTGTCGCGGTACTACGACTCGGCGGGCAACACCTTCGACTACGTCTACGAACTGGAGGGCGACAAGCTGACCATCTGGGCCGGAGCCAAGGGCAGCCCGGCCTACTACGAGGGCACCTTCGACGCCGACGGCACCACGCTCACCGGCGCGTGGGTCTACCCCGGCGGCGGGTACGCCTCCACTTCGACCCGCATTTGATCGCGATTCCCGGACAGGGCGGCACCGCGCCCGGCGCCCGACCCGCACGGGCCGGTGCCGCTCCCCTGGCCGAACCGAACCCGGTTCGGTACCGTGGCGGCCATGGACGTCTTCGACGATCTGGCCGCGGAGTTCGATCAGCTCGACGAGGTCCTCACGGGCCTGGACGCCCCCGCCTGGGACCGTCCGTCCGCGTGCGCGGGATGGTCGATCGCCGACGTGGTGATCCACCTGGCCCAGACCAACGAACTCGTGCTCGCCTCCGCCGCCGGACGCGACTCGGTGTTCGACCGCGAACCCGGCGTCGCCCTGGACGACACGGTGGACCGGCTCGTCGCGGACGACCGCGGCGCACCGCCCGAAGCCCTGCACGCCCGCTGGCGGACCTCGGCGCACGCGTCGCTCGACGCGCTGCGGGACTGCGCCCCCGGGACGAAGCTGCTGTGGGCGGCCGCGCCTCTCTCGCCCCGGACGCTCGCCACGACGCGGATCGCCGAACACTGGGCGCACGCGCTCGACATCACCGGCCCGCTCGGCGCCGCCTACCCCGACACCTCACGGCTGCGGCACATCGCCTGGCTCGCCCACCGCACCCTCCCGTACGCGCTGGCCGCGGCGGGCGAGCAGGCCGCGCCCGTCCGGTGCGAGCTGACCGCCCCCGACGGCGACCGCTGGGAGTTCGGCGACCCGGAAGCCGAGTCGGTGATCCGCGGGCCCGCGTCCGAGTTCTGCCGCGTCGGCGCCCGCCGCCTCCCCGCCGAACGATCGACGCTGGTCACGGAAGGCCCGGACGCCGCCCTCGCCCTCCGCCACCTGCGGAACTACGCGCTCTGACTACCGCTTCAGCTCGTCCAGCAACGCCCGGAACGCGGCGACCCCGAGCACGAGATGCCCACCCTCAGGCTCCTTGCTGTCCCGCACCCCGATTCCACCGGGCAAGGGGGCGACTTCCACGCACTGAGCGGACGTTCCTTCAGCGGATCGACTCGATTTCCGCCATACGGGAGCGCTCATGTTCCAAAGCCTCCATGGCTCGATGGATCGTCTTTGCCGTGGAGTCTACGGGCAGGGCCTTTGCTCCGATGCGGTCAAAGCGCACCCGCAGGCCACGCGCGGCCTCCACGTCCATGACGAGCCGACCGCCGGTCGCAGCCTCGATGTAGCCGACCTCGCCCTCTCGCACGGTGATGACCTTGAAGGAGCCGTCCAGCCCTTCAGAGGCGCCCGATTGCCGGGGGACGATGCGCATGGTGACGGTCGGCCGCTCGGCCAACTCAAGAAGGTGGGCCAGCTGGCCGAGCATGATCTCTGTCCCGCCCACCGGCCACGTGAGGATGTTTTCCGTCAACAGCACCCAGAGTTCCGGCGGGTCGGTGGTCGCCAATCGCTGTTGCCGTCCGAGGCGTTCGGTGATCGCCTTCTCCACGTCCGCGTCGGCATTTCGCCCGGCCAGCAGAAGAGCGCGGGCATACTCAGGCGTTTGAAGCAAGACGGGGACCGTTTGGCCGTCGAACATTTGGATGCGGGAGGCACGCGCCTCGAACTGCGTGTAGTTCGAGAGCCACTGCGGGTCGGGCGCCAGGCGGGCGTACCAGAGGGCCACGGTGAAGAAAGGGCCCAGCCGCCACTCTTTGTCCAGCTTCGCGGCCTGCTTGTCCTGGAGGCGCGCCTCTCCCGTCTCCAGTCTGGAAATCGTGGCGCGCGAGCAGTTGAGCAGCTTGGCCACCGCGTCGCCGGAGAGGCTGCGCTCGATGCGTTGATAGCGCAGCTGGTAGGCGATCCACGCCCACATGCTGGTCATCGGGTCGGGGGGTTCGTTCGTCATCCGGCGTGACCTTTCAAGATCAGCAGATTTGCGGGTCTTGCGGGGGCACGCGACAACGCTAAGCCGCCGAGCGCACTCTGTCACCGGAAATCGACAATCGGTGAGGTGACCATGTCCGGCGAGCCACATACCCTCGTGATCAAGGCGGATCCGGGGGCGATCAAGCAGGTGCGCGACTTCGTCGCGATGACGTTCGGGGCGTGGCGGCTGGACGACGACGTCGCCCGGACCGTGATCAGCGAGCTGGCGGCCAACGCGATCCGGCACGGGTCGCGGGCGGGCGACCCCGTGGTCGTCCGGGCCTACCGGCGGGACGACGGCGCGGCCGTGGTGGAGGCGTGGGACGTGTCGGACGCGCCGCCGATCGTCCGTCCGGTGGACTTCGCCGCGGAGTCGGGGCGCGGGCTGCTGCTCATCGAGGCGCTCGTGCGCCGCTGGGGCACCCGTCCGCTGAGCGAGGGCGGGAAGGTCGTGTGGGCCGAACTCGAACCGGTGCCCGCGTGAACGAGGGCGTGCTGCTGCTCTTCCTGCGGCGGCTCTTCCCCGAGTGGACGATCACGCGGGACCGGGGCGGCGTGTGGCGCGCGACGGGCCGCGTCCACATCTCGGCGTCCTCCGGCGACGGCCTGCTGGAGATGCTCGCCGTGGCGGAACCCGCCGCGGCGGAGCGGGTGACGCGCTTCTTCGGCTCTGGCAACGAGCCCTCCGGGAACAGGGCGCCGCGCTCAGGGCTGCACCGGGCGCTCCCGCTCCGATCGCCCGAGTCTGGTCTCGATCCAGTCGACGCCGAAGGCCACGACGTCGGCCGCCTCGAACAGGTGGCTGGTCGCGGCGCCTACCCGGCCGTGGCGTCCGTGCCCGGCGGCGATCATGTCGCGGGCGATGGCCTCGAAGGGGTCCGTCCCCTCGGGCACGACGGGGGTGTAGTCGAAGGCGCCGTTCTCGGAGTCGATGTCGTGGAAGCGCCGCCAGACGCGCTCGCCGTCCACGGTGATCGGCTGCTCGTAGTCGACGAACCGCTTCCCCGGCGCCTCGGCGAGGGCCTCCGCGTGGTGCAGGATCGTGAGGGTGTCGAGCGGTGCGCCGAGCAGCAGCACCCGTCCGCCTCCTGCGGCCAGGCGGGCCAGCGGGCTGCCGGGGCCGTGCGGGTCGTCCCACGGGTGGTCGTCCATCAGGGCGTGGGCGGCCGGGCCGAGCGCGGCGAAGCCGGCGTCGGGGTGACGGCTGCGGACCGCACCCGGCCAGCGGCGCAGTGCCTCGACCAGTCGGCCGTTGTGGTGGTCGGCCTCGCTGACCCGCGGGTCGTAGGCGGGGTGCTCGGCGCGCACGGCCGCCTGCCACTCCGCGGGCCAGTCGGTGAACTCGTAGGGCGGGGCGTCGTTCCAGCCGCAGGTGACCATGAGCGTGCCCGCCGCGCCGACCGCGTCCCGCAGCGCGTTGATGACCGTCGGGGGGCCGCCCGCGACGTACCCCAAGGCCGACATCCGGGTGTGGAACATGACGATGTCGCCCTCGGCCAGGCCCAATGCGCGCAGATCGCGGACGAGTCCGCCGCGGGTGACCGGGCCGCCGGAGCGGTCGAGGAGCTCTAGCTCATCCATGATCGGAAAATATGCGCGGCGGCCGCGGCCGGCCAACCGGTTTTCGGCGCGGTCAGAGGCGGCCGAGGGCTCGGGCGAGGGCGGTCGCGGTTTCGGCGATGGCCTTGTCGTCGTGCGGGGTGTCGTCGGTGGTGCGGTTCGTGAGGACGGCCAGGACCATCGGCTCCTCCGTTCCGGGCGACCACACGAGCGCGATGTCGCCCGCCGTCCCGTGGTTGGACGCGCCGCCGGTGCCGGTCTTGTCGCCGACCGTCCAGTCCGAGGGCAGCCCGGCCTTGATGCGGTCGGCGCCCGTGAGGCTCGCCTTCAGCCAGCCGACGAGCCGTGCCCGGTCGCTCGGGTGCAGGGCGTTGCCGGTGGTGAGGCCGGTGAAGGTGCGGGCGGCGGCCGCGGGGGTGGTCGTGTCGCGGACCTGGCCGGGCTCCCACTCGGTCAGGTGCGGCTCGGGACGGTCGAGGCGGCTCACCCGGTCGCCGTTGGTGCGGAAGAACCGCGTCAGGCCGGACGGTCCGCCGATCTGGTCCAGCAGCTTGTTGCCCGCGAAGCCGTCGGACTTGGTGATCCCCGCGCGGCACAGCTGCGCGGGCGTCATGCCGGTGTCGGTGTACTCGGTGGTTTCCGGCGAGTTCCCGGTGAGCCCGGTCATGTCGCCGGGCGTCCAGCGGACCACCTTGTCCATGAGCCCGGGGCTGTCGGTGCGCGCCTTGTGCAGGACGGCGGAGCACGCGAACACCTTGAACATCGAGTTGAACGGGAAGCGCTCGCCGGCGCGGTAGCCGACGGTCTTGCCGGTGGCGAGGTCGATGCCCGCCGCGCCGATGCGCACGCCGCGGGACTTCTCGATCTCCGCCAGCGTCTCGTCCAGGGCGGTTTTCGGGGCGATCTTGCCGGTTTCGGCCACCGGGATCGCGACGCGGGGCTCGGTCGGGGCGGCCCCGCAGGCCGCGCCGCCGAGCAGCGCGCCGGTGGTCAGTGCCGCGGCGCCCAGCCGGAGAAAGGGTCGGGTCATGCGGGCTAGAAGATCACCGACCGTTCGAGCATGTCCAATATTGATATTGCTCAGCACTCGATATGGGAAGGCATATGGTCGCTCGTCGCGAGGGACGCGGCGGCGCGGACGAGCGCGGCGACGGCCCTCGAACGGGACTGCCGCGGCCACGCGATGACGAGCACCGCGGGAGGCGCGTCGGGGACGGGACGGTAGGCGACGCCGGGGCGCGGGTACCGGGCGGCGACGGACGCGGGCAGCAGCGTGACGACCTCGCCGAGTTCGACGAGCTTCAGCAGGTGGGGCAGGTCGCGGACGCCGTGCCGCTCGACGATGCCGTCGAGGAAGCGGCGCAGCCCGTCCGGACGGGACGGCTCGACGCCGGGCAGGGCGAGGTCGGCGAGGGCGGTCCGGTCGCGCGCGGCGAGGGGGTGCGCGGCCGGGAGGGCGGCCACGCGGGGCTCGGCGGACACCGGTTCGGTGTCGAGCCCGGTGCGGTCGAACGGCTCGCCGATCAGGGCCGCGTCGGCCTCGCCGGTGCGCAGCAGCCGCGTCTGGTCGCCCCAGCCGCACAGGCGGACGGCGACCGGGAGGGCGTCCGGTTCCGTCGCGTACTTCTCCAGGAGGGTCTCCAGGAGGCCCGCGTCGCCGTCGGGTTTGGCGGCGAGGACGAGTTCGGGGGCGGCGGCGCGCCGCGCCCGGCGCCCGGCCGCGTCCAGGGCGTCGAGGGCGGCGCGGGCCTCGGCGAGCAGGACGGTCCCCGCCGGGGTGAGCGCGACGTGGTGCGTCGACCGCTCGAAGAGGGCGACGCCCAGTTCCCTCTCGAGTGCGCGGATCGCCCGGGAGAGGGGCGGGGAGGAGATGCCGAGGCGTTCGGCGGCGCGGGTGAAGTTGAGTTCTTCGGCGACGGCGACGAAGTAGCGCAGCGGCCTGGACTCCACGGACGTCCTCCGATCGGTATTGCCCTCAGGGTAATGCGCGCGTCCGAAGCGATCCTTCAGCCGCGCCGCGCGGGCGGGCATCGTCGGAGGCGCCCGGTTCCGGGCGCTCCCCTTCCGAACTGGAGATCCCATGATCGTCGTCACCGCCCCCACCGGCCGGATCGGCCGCCTGCTCCTGGACCTCCTGCTGGACGCCGGGGAGGACGTCCGCGTGATCGTGCGGGATCCCGCGCGGCTGCCCGAAGCGGTGCGCGGGCGCGTCGAGACCGTGCGGGGATCGCACGCCGACGCCGAGGTCGTCTCGCGGGCGTTCGCGGGCGCCGACCGCGTGTTCTGGCTCGTCCCCCCGGACTTCTCCGTCGCGGACGTCCGGCGGTACTACGCGGACTTCACCGCCGCCGCGTGCGACGCGATCGAGCGGCGGGGCGTCGAGCGGGTCGTCGCGGTGTCGAGCCTGGGCCGCGGCTTCCCCGGCCCCACGGGGCACCTCGCGGCGGCGCACGCGATGGAGGGCATGCTGGAGAGCACCGGCGCCGGCTTCCGGGCGCTCCGGATGCCGTTCTTCATGGAGAACCTGCTCGGCCAGACCGCCTCGATCGGGGCGGGCGAGTTCCGCCTCACCTCCGGCGCGGACCGGACGCTCGCCCTGTGCGCCGTCCGCGACATCGCCGCCGCCGCGGCCGAGCTGCTGCTCGACGGCACGTGGGACGGGCGGGACGGCGTCCCGGTGCTCGCGCCCGGCGACCTCAGCCCCGTGGACATGGCGCGCACGATGGCGGAGGTGCTGGGACGTCCCGTCCGGTACGTGGAGACGGGCCTCGCCGAGTACAGGGCCGCGCTGCTGCGGAACGGGGCGGCCGAGGGCACCGCGCAGGCCGTGATCGACATGGCGGACGCGCAGAACCGGGGCATCTACGACGTGGGGCCGGACGTCAAGCGGTCGCCGACCGGGTTCCGTGAGTGGTGCGAGGACGTCCTGCGACCGGCCGTCGCGGCCTGACCCGGGCCGCCCGGCAGGCGGGACCGGGCGATCTTGCGGAAGTCGGCGACGAGGGGGTTGCGGTCGCCGGCGCGGGCGGCCAGGGCGACGTGGCCCGGGGCGAGGCCCTCGATGGGGACCGTGGTGAGGTCGGGGCGGAGCGCGTGGTGGCGCGGGCGGGGCATGATGGCGACGGCCTCGCCGGCGGCGACGAACTCGAACTTGTCCTCGATGGCGTCCATGAGGGGGCCGTCCGGGGCGGGGCGTCCGTGGGGGCGGGGGTTGAGGCGCCAGAACGCCTCCCAGTCCGGGTCGGGATCGGGCACCCGCGGCATGGGCTCGTCGGCGATGTCGTCGAGGGTGACCGACTCCTTCCCGGCGAGGCGGTGGTCGAGGGGGACGACCAGGACGCGCGGCTCGTCGTAGAGGACGGTGACGTGCAGCCCGTCCGTCGGGAAGGGGAGGCAGGCGACCACCGCGTCGACGCGGTGGTCGAGCAGGGCGGAGCGGGGCTCGTTCCACGCGACGTGGACGGTGCGGACATCGGCGTCCGGGTGCCGGCGGCGCAGTTCGCGGACGGCCGGGGTGACGATGACGCTCGTGCAGCCGATGGTGATCCGGGACGGCTCGGCGGCGGCGCGGGTCGCGGCGGCGGCCTGCTCGGCCGAGCGCAGCAGGGCCCGGGCGCGGGGCAGGAAGACCTCGCCCGCCTCCGTGAGCCGGGTGCCCTGGGGCGTGCGGTCCAGCAGCCGGGCGCCGAGCCGCCGTTCGAGGGCGCGCACCTGGCGGCTGAGGGACGGCTGCGTGATGTGCAGGGCCTCGGCGGCGCGGCCGAAGTGGCGGTGCTCGGCGACGGCCGTGAAGTAGCGGACGAGACGGAGGCGGCGACGCTCGCGCTGGCCGATCGGGGGGTGCGGTCGTCGATCGTCCGGCTGCCGCCGTCCGTGCACGGGCACGGCGACCGGGCGTTCGTCCCGGCGCTGATCGCCTGCGCGCGGGAGCGGGGCGTCGCGGGCCACGTGGGGGACGGGGCGAACCGCTGGCCGTCCGTCCACCGGCTGGACGCGGCGCGGCTGTTCCGGCTGGCGCTCGAGGGCGCGGCGCCGGGCACGCGGCTGCACGCGGCGGACGACGAGGGGGTGCCGCTGCGCGACATCGCGTCCGTCATCGGGCGCCGCCTGGACGTGCCGGTCGTCGGGGTCCCGCGCGGGGAGGCGGCGGCGCACTTCGGCTGGATCGGCTTCATGGCGTCGCTCGACCTTCCGGCGTCGAGCGCGCTGACCCGCGAGCGGCTTGGCTGGAAGCCCGAGGAGGTCTCGCTGCTCGCCGACCTGGAGGACGGCCACTACTTCGGCTGACGGCCGGACCTCCCGCACGGGCGACTTCCTGCGCATCACGGGCAGGCGCGGGCGCCCGGTAGTGTTCAGGGCATGCCCCCGGTCGCCTCCGACGCCACCCGTGAGCGCATCATCGACGCCGCCGAAGAGTGCTTCGGCCGGTTCGGAGTGGCGAAAACCACGGTCGAGGACATCGCGGCCGCGGCGAAGCTGTCCCGGGCGACGGTCTACCGGGCCGTCACCGGGGGACGCGACGAACTGATCCTCGCCGTCGTCGTGCGCGACCTCCTGCGCTTCCTCGACTACCTCACCGAGCGGCTCCGCAAGGAGCGGTCGGTCCCGGAGGCGATCGTCGAGGGCACGCTGGACGCGGTCGAGTACGTCCGCGGCGCGCCGACGATCGCGCACTTCCTCGTGCCGGAGGCGGCGGGGCACATGCAGGCGGCCGTGGCGGGGGCGGCCGAGCACGTCCTCGACCTGTGCTGCGAGTACGTCCGGCCCCACTTCGAGCGCGCGCAGCGGCAGCGGACGCTCAGGCCGGACATCGAGGTGGAGGGCACGGTGGAGTTCCTCTTCCGGATCATCACCTCGCTGATCGTGATGGACCGCGACCGGGACGCCGACGGGCTGCGCCGCTTCCTGCGCACCTACGTCGTGCCCGCCATCGCGGCGGAAAGGGCATGACATGACGGACATCGCGCACGGCACGCGGGGAGGTTCGGCGGTCCGGCCGAGCCCGGTGTTCCTGCTGATCGTGGCGGCGACCGCCCTGGCGGGGCTGGTGACGTGGCGGTACGGGCAGATCACCGAGCAGCCGGCCCGGATCGCGCTGTTCGTGTTCGTGCTGGCCGGGTGGATCCTGTCGCTGTGCCTGCACGAGTTCGGGCACGCCTACACGGCGTTCCGCTCGGGCGACCACAGCGTCGCCACCAAGGGCTACCTGACGCTCAACCCGTTCAAGTACGCCGACATGGTGCTGAGCTTCGCGATCCCGGTGCTGTTCATCCTGCTCGGCGGCATCGGCCTGCCGGGCGGCGCGGTGTGGATCGACCGGCACTCGATCCGCGGGAAGATCCGGCACAGCCTCATCTCGGCGGCGGGCCCGCTGTCGAACATCCTGTTCGCCGTCGTCCTGGCCGTCCTGCTCAACACCCTCGCCGACGACTCCCACAGCGTCTTCTGGGTGGGCGTGGCGTTCCTGGCGTTCCTCCAGGTGACCGCCGCGATCCTGAACCTGCTGCCGATCCCGGGCCTGGACGGCTTCGGGATCATCGAGCCGTACCTGCCGCGGAGCTGGGTGCGGCAGGCGAGCCAGTACGCGGGGTACGCGTTCCTGGTGCTGGTCGCGCTGCTGTGGCTCGGCCCCATCAACGAGGGCTTCTTCAACCTCGTCTACTCCATCACCGACGCGATCGGCCTGGAGGAGCTCCAGATCGCGATCGGCCACGCCCTGTTCCAGTTCTGGCAGGACTGACCCGGGGCCTCAGCCCGCGAGGTGGCGGACGATCCGGGCGAGCTGCTCGGCGTAGCGCTCGCGGAACGCGGGCGACGCGGGGTCCTCGCCGAGGACGTCCCGGACGACGGTCGGCCGGGTGATCGGCAGTGACACCAGCGCGTGCAGCGCGAGCATGACGTAGCCGGGGTCGAGGTCGCCGGCGATCTCGCCGGCGGCCTTGCGGCGCGCCATGTCCGACAGGTCCTCGGGCGGGTGGGACGGGCCCTCCCCGGGGTCCTCGGTGAGGCCGCGCCACGCTTCGAGCCGCGAGCCGCGCGGGTCGTCCAGCGCGTTGCGCAGGTACCGGACGACGAGGTCGTGCAGCGGCACGCCGGGGTCGTTGAACTCGGCCTCCCGCTCCAGCCAGCGGCGGCCGAGCTCGCGGTACAGGCCCGCCTTGCCGCCGAAGTGGTAGCTGATCAGCTGCTTGTTGACGCCGGCCCGGTCGGCGATGTCCTGCACGCGGGCGCCCGCGTACCCCTTGGCGGCGAACTCGTCCAGCGCCGCCTCCAGCAGGAGCCTGCGCGTGCGCTCGGCGTCGAGCCTGCGCTCGTCCGGTTCCGGCGCCCGCCGCGCCCGTGCCCTGCGTTCCGTCACGCGGCCATCGTAGCCGCGCGCCCACCGCTTCATCCATTCGGTTGACAAGTTCATCCACTTGGATGAACCTGGAGCGGTTCCCCACGGAAAGCGAGAACCGCCATGTTCCTCGTCACCGGTGCCACCGGTAACGTCGGCCGCCACGTGGTCGGCGAGCTGCTCTGCGCGGGCGCGAAGATCCGCGCGCTCACCCGCGACCCGGCGACCGCGCGGCTGCCCACCGAGGTCGAGGTCGCCCGCACCGCCGACATGCCGCTGGACGGCGTCACGGCGATCTTCATCAACCCCGCGGCGTTCCGGGACGGCCTCGGCGACCTGCTCCCCCGCGCCGCCGGGCACGGCGTCCGCCGCGCCGTCCTGCTGTCGTCGGCCGCCGCGCTCGACCCCGACCCGGCCAACGACCTCGCCGCCCACCACCTCGCGTTCGAGGCCGCGATCGAGGACTCGGGGCTCGAGTGGACGTTCGTGCGCCCCGGCGAGTTCGCGTCCAACGCGCTGGGCTGGCGGGACGCGATCCGCGCCGGGCGCCCGGTGCGGGCGCCGTACGCGGCGGGCCGGTCGGCGCCGGTCCACGAGCGCGACGTCGCCGCCGTCGCGGGCCGCGCCCTGCTCACCGACGCGCTGCTCGGCGCGCGTCCGGTGCTGAGCGGCCCCGAGGCGCTGACGGACCCGGAGAAGGTCCGCGCCATCGCCGAGGCGACCGGCCTCCCGGCCGTCTTCGAGGAGATCACCCCGGAGGAGGCGCGCGAGGAGATGTCGGCGCTGCCCTATATGCGGGAGGGCCTGGTGGACGTCCTGCTCCGCCTGCGCGCGGGCTCCGTGGACGCCCCCGCGGAGCCGACCGGCGAGGTCGAGCGCATCACCGGACGTCCGGCGCGCACGTTCGCCGACTGGGCCGCCGACCACGCCGACGACTTCCGCTGACGGCCGGACGGCCGGGCCGCCACGCCCCCGAGGGCGGCGGCCCGGCCCGGAGGGCCCGCGCTAGCGGGCGGGCTCGTCGAACGACCGCATCTCGGCGCGGGCCCACTCGAACCAGTCGCGGCGCATCGCGAGGGACCGCCTGCCGTACTCGATGACGAGCCGCCCGTAGCGCGAGAGGTCGTCGTCGTCCCAGTCGACCTTCCCGTCGAGGGCGGCGAGGTCGTCCAGGGCGCCGTCGAGCCGGTCGGTCTCGGCCCGCATGTACTCCTGCGCCTCCTGCGGGGTGGCGCTGCCGAGCAGGAAGACGCGCAGCAGCGTCTCGTCGCGCATCGGCTTCTTGGGTTCGGCCTCCACGAGCCAGCGGTGCAGCTCGGCCCGCCCCGCGTCGGTGATCGCGTACTCCTTGCGGCCGCGCGGCCCCTCGACCGCCGCGTCGATGAGCCCCGCGTCGGCGAGCTTCCCGAGTTCGCCGTAGACCTGGCTCTGCGTGGCCGGCCACACGTTCGCGAGCGAGATCTCGAACATTTTCAGCAGGTCGTAGCCGCTGGCCCCGTCCAGTTCGGCGATCAGTCCCAGCACGGCGTGTCGCAGGCTCATGGCGTCCACCCTACCTTCCCGTCTTGACATGTCATAACTGGAATGTCTACGTTCGACCTGTCAATAGTGGAATGTGCTCCCCCGAGGCGACCCCGGACCGCGCCGGAGCCGTCCGACGAAAGGCAGGCCCCACCATGACCCAGGACACCGGCACGACGCAGGACACCGGCACGACGCAGGACACCGGCATGTGGCTCGACGGGCATCTCGCCCCCGTCCCGGACGAGATCGAGGCGTCCGACCTCCCCGTCACGGGCACCCTCCCGCCCGATCTGACCGGCCGCTACTTCCGCAACGGCCCCAACCCGCCGCCGGGGCGGCCGAGCGGCCACTGGTTCACCGGCCCGGGGATGCTGCACGGCGTCCGGCTCCGCGCGGGCCGCGCCGAGTGGTACCGCAACCGCTGGGTGCGGACCCGGGAGTTCACCGAGGACGCCCCGTACGTGCACAAGGACGGGACGCTCGACCTCGCCGCCGTCCCCGCCAACACCCACGTCGTCCGGCACGCCGGCGAGATCCTCGCGCTGGTGGAGGCCGGGCTCCCGCACGCGGTGACCCCCGACCTCGAGACGCTCGGCCCCCGCGACTTCGGCGGGCGCCTCACCACCGCGATGACCGCGCACCCCAAGCAGGACCCGGCGACCGGCGAGCTGCTGTTCTTCGGCTACGGCTTCCTCCCGCCGTACCTCACCTACCACCGCCTCGCCGCGGACGGACGGCTCGTGGAGAGCCGCGAGATCGACGTGCCCGCGGGGACGATGATGCACGACTTCGCCGTCACCGAGAACCACGTCGTCTGGCTCGACCTGCCCGTCGTGTTCGACCTCGACCTGGCGATGGCCGGGCGGTCCATGCCGTACCGCTGGGACGACGGGTACCGGGCGCGGCTCGGCGTCATGCGCCGGGACTCCGCCGGGGACGTCCGATGGTTCGACATCGACCCGTGCTACGTCTTCCACGTCGGGAACGCGCACGAGGACGCGGCGGGCCGGATCGTCCTCGACGCCGTGCGGTACGCCCCCGGCGGGTTCACCGCCCTGTGGGAGCGGATCGGCGGCTCCGCCGACCCGGTCCGCGCGGCGGCGCTGTTCGACAGCGCCCGCCTGCACCGCTGGACGCTCGACCCCGCGACCGGACGCGTCGCCGAGGAGCGGCTCGACGACCGGGCCGTCGAGTTCCCCACCCACGACGAAACGCGAACGGGCCTGCCGAACCGGTACCTCTACACCGTGGCCGACAACGCCATCGTGAAGTACGACGTGCGGGACGGTTCGTCGACCGCGCACGAGTTCGACGGCGACGTGCACGTCGGCGAGGCCGTGTTCGTCCCGGCCGAGGGCGCGCGCGCAGAGGACGAGGGCTGGCTGCTGTCGATCGTCTCCGGCGCGTCCGCCACGGACCTCCTCGTCCTGGACGCGACGGACGTCACCCGGGCCGTCGCGTCCGTCCGGCTGCCCCGCCGGGTCCCGGCCGGGTTCCACGGGAACTGGTTCCCCGACGCCTGACGCCTCGCGGGGACGGGGTCAGGCGATCTCGACGAAGCCGAGCCGGTGGTACAGGAGGCGGGCGCGGCGGTTGCGGCGGGTCACGGCGAGGGTGAGGGTGCCGTGGCCCCGCTCCGCGACGGCGTGCATGACCGCGAGGACCAGCTCGCGGCCGAGCCCGCGGCCGGTGTGGGACGGCGCCGTGAACAGGAACGCGAGCAGCGGCTCGTCCCGGTAGACGGTCACGAGGGCCGCGGCGACGGGACGTCCGTCCGGTTCGGCGACGAACGACGCGCCCGGCAGGAACGTGCCGTACTCGCCGGCCAGCGTCCGCCGCAGTTCCCGCAGGGCGCCGTCGGGGCCGCCCACGTCGCCCTCGTCGGGGGTGCCGCGGTAGGCGTCCCACATGAGGGCGGCGAGGACGGGCAGGTCCGCGTCGGCGAACGGGCGGAACCCCTCCGGAGGCGGCGGCACCGGGCGCAGCGCGGCCCGCCAGCCGCTGCGCACCGGTGCGGAACCGCCGTCCATGGTCACCGCTTGTAGCGCTTGGCGTGCAGCATGTTGATGAGGCCGAGGACGCGCGCCATCTCCTTCTCGGAGCGGCCGAACGACGTCAGGTTCATGGTCGCGAACCGCTGCCGGGTGATCGCCTTCGGCCGGGCGAACTCGCGCAGCCCGTCCGCGCCGTGGATGCGGCCGAAGCCGGACTCCCCGACGCCGCCGAACGGCAGCGCGGCGACCTGCGCGAACGCGGCGAACGCGTTGATGGACGTCATGCCGGACCGCATCGCGCGGGCCGCCTCCATCGCGCGCGACTTGCTGCCGGAGAAGATCGTCCCGGCGAGCCCGTAGCTGGTGCGGTTCGCCTTCTCGACGGCCTCGTCCAGCGACGCGACCCGGTGCACGGTGATCGTCGGGCCGAACGTCTCCTCGCAGACGGCGGCGGAGTCGTCCGGGACGTCGGTGAGGACGACCGGCTCCACGTACGGCTTGCGGACGGACTCGGGCCCGCCGACGACGGCCTTGCCGCCCTTGTCGAGGGCGTCCTTGATGTGCCGCTCGATGATGTCGAGCTGGCCGGGCATCGTGATCGGGCCGTAGGCGGCCTCGCGGTCGAAGCCGGGGCGCAGCTCGCGGGCCTTCTCGGTGAGCTTGCCGAGGAACGCGTCGTAGGCGCGGTCGACGACGTAGACCCGCTCGACGCCGATGCACGTCTGCCCGGCGTTCGACATCGCGCCCCACAGCGCGGCGTCCGCGGCGGCGTCGAGGTCGGCGTCGCCGTCCACGATGCAGGCGTCCTTGCCGCCGCACTCGGCGACGATCGGGGTGAGGTTCTCGGCGCAGGCCGCCATCACCTTGCGGGCGGTGGGCGCGGAGCCGGTGAAGGCGAGCTTGCCGATGTGCGGGGACGACGCGAGCGCGGCGCCCGTCGCGCCGTACCCGGTCACGACCTGGAGGACCGGGTGCTCGGGGACGACCCCGGCGACCAGCTCGGCGAGGTACGTCCCGACGCCCGGGGTGAACTCGGACGGCTTGAACACGACGGCGTTCCCGGCGGCGAGCGCGTACGCGATCGAGCCGATCGGGGTGAAGATCGGGTAGTTCCAGGGGCCGATGACGCCGACGACGCCGAGCGGCTGGTACTCCAGCGTGCACTTCTGGTTGATCGCGATCATGCCGGGGAAGACGGTGCGCGGCCCGAGCACCTTCTGCGCGTTGCGGGCCGCCCAGTCCAGGTGCGAGATCGCCATGATGGTCTCGAGCTGCGCGTCGGCGACCGGCTTGCCGGTCTCCTGGTGGATGATCTCCGCCATCCGGTTGAGGTTGCGCGCGAGGGACCCCTTGATGTTGAGCAGCCGCAGCCGGCGCTCGCGCCAGCCCAGCTCGCCCCACCAGCGCGACGCCTCCCGGGCCCGGTCGATCGCGGCGGCGACGTCCGCCCCGTCGTGGACGGGGTGTTCGGCGACGACCTCGCCGGTGGCCGGGTTCAGCGACGCGAACGTCTTCTCGGTGCTCTCCGTGGCCACGGACATGGGAACCTCCCGGGAGGCAGTAAGTGCTCGCTTGCATGCGTAGTACTCGTTAGTAAAGCACCTTATGCCGCGTCTCCACGAGTCCTACCCCCGCGGATAAGCCGTCCGGGCCGTCTAAGGCGGTCCTGAGGCCCCGGGATAAGCCTTCGTCCCGATGCGGCGGCCCCCGCCTTAGGACGAACCTCGTAGATGTCGGGCCGCGAGGGCCCGGCGGAACACGAGGAGAACGACATGATCCGTCCGGAGATCACCCGGGACTTCATCGACGACCGCGTCCTGCAGCGCCGGCGCGAGGCCCGCCGGGCCCGCCGCGTCCGGCTCGCGAAGGCCCTGAAGCGTTGACTGCCGCGGGTTGTACGCGCACGGCGCGCGTCCCGCACAGAACGCCCCCGTCCGGACGGACGGGGGCGTTCCTCGTTCCGGACGGGCGCCTCAGCCGACCGCCGCGGGCTCCAGCGGCGCCTTCCCGCGGATCAGGTCGGCCGCGCGCTCGGCGATCGCGACCGTCGGGGCGCCGGTGCCGCCGCGCGGGACGGACGGCATGACGGACGCGTCGACGACCCGCAGGCCCTCGACCCCCCGCACGCGCAGCTCGCCGTCCACGACCGCGCCCATCGCGCACGTGCTCGTCGGATGGAACAGCGTCGCGCACTCGCGGCGGACGAACGCGGCGATCGCCGCGTCGTCCGACACCTGCTCGCCGGGGGCGAACTCGCCGCCGAGCAGCGACGCGAGCGGGCCGGTGTCGGCGATCGCGCGGGCCTGCTTCACCCCCGCGACCAGAAGGGCGAGGTCGGCGTCGTCCGCGAGGTACGCGGGGTCGATCAGCGGCTTGGCGTGCGGGCTCGCGGAGCGCAGCGCGAGCGTCCCCCGGCTGCGGACCGCGACCGCGCCGACCAGCACCGACAGCAGCCGCTGCGACGGCTCGACGAGCCCCTGGCCGATGAACGGGGTCGGCAGCACGTGGTATTGCAGGTCCGGCGCGGGAAGCCCCTCGGACGTCCGGACGAACCCGCCCGCCTCCGCGACGTTCGACGCGTACGGGCCGCGCCCCAGGGCGGAGTACAGCGCGAACGCGCGGGCGTTCGTCTGCTCCCACAGGTTCTTGGTCCGGGGCGTGGCGAACATGACGTTCACGAACGGGTGGTCTTGCAGGTTCCGGCCGACGGGCGCGTCGACGAGCACCCTGATGCCGTGCTCGCGGAGATGGTCGGCGGGCCCGATCCCCGACAGCATGAGGAGCTGCGGGCTGCTCACCGCCCCGCCCGACAGCACCACCTCCCGGTCGGCGCGTGCCGTCAGCGACTCCCCGCGCGCCTCGTACGTCACGCCCGCCGCCCGCCCGTCCTCCACCAGGACGCGCGTCGCGAGCGCGTCGGTGAGGACGGTCAGGTTCGGGCGGTGCTCGACCGGGTGCAGGTACCCGTCGGCCGCCGACCAGCGGCGCCCGCGCTTCTGCGTGACCTGGTAGAAGCCCACGCCGTCCTGGGCGGGGCCGTTGAAGTCGGGGTTGGCGGCGAGCCCGTGCGCCTTCGCCGACTTCACCCACGCCTGCGTGAGCGGGTGCTTGAAGCGCGGGTCCTCGACGCGGAGCGGGCCGCCGACGCCGTGGTACGGGGTCTCGCCGCGCTGCTGGTCCTCGGCCCGGCGGAAGTACGGCAGGAGGTCCGCGTAGCCCCAGCCGGCGCAGCCGTGCTCGTCCCGCCAGGCGTCGTAGTCGGCCGGGGCGCCCCGCGTGTAGACCATCGCGTCGGTGGACGAGCTGCCGCCGAGCGTCCGCCCCCGCGGCCAGGACACGCCGCGGCCCGCGGCGTGCTCCTGCGGGACGGTCGCGTGGTCCCAGTCGTACGGGCCCTTGGCCAGCGACGCGACGGCCGCCGGGACATGGATCTCGGGGGCGTCGTCGGGCGGGCCCGCCTCCAGCAGCAGCACCGTGACGGACGGGTCCTCGGTCAGCCGGGCGGCGAGCACGCACCCCGCGCTGCCCGCTCCCACGATGATGTAGTCGAACACGGCGCACCTGCCTCCCGCGGGCGGACGACCCCACCCCCCGGCACCTGACGGACGATGTCGTCGCACACTACCGAACGCCCTTCGGCGCGGAGCCCGGCGCTAGGGTGGCCGGCATGGCGAAGAACAGGGAGAACCCCGTCGTCCTGTCCCGGATCTACACCCGGACGGGCGACGACGGGACGACCGCGCTGGGCGACGCGTCCCGCACCCGCAAGACCGACCCGCGCCTGGCCGCCTACGCCGACGTCGAGGAGGCCAACGCCGCGATCGGCGCCGCGCTCGCCCTCGGCTCCCTCCCCGAGGACGTCGCCGCGCTCCTCGTCCGCGTGCAGAACGACATGTTCGACGTCGGCGCGGACCTGTGCGCCCCGGTCGTCCCCGACCCGGAGTACCCGCCGCTGCGCATCGACGCGTCCTACATCGAGCAGCTCGAAGCGGCCTGCGACGAGCAGAACGAGAAGCTGAAGCCGCTCCGCAGCTTCATCCTCCCCGGCGGGACGCCCGGCGCCGCGCTGCTGCACGTCGCGCGGACGGTCTCCCGGCGCGCCGAACGCTCCGCGTGGGCGGCCGTCGAGGCGCACGGCGCCGCCGCCCCGGACGACCCCGAGGCCGCGGCGGGCGGCGTCAACCCGCTGGCCGTGAAGTACCTGAACCGCCTGTCGGACCTGCTGTTCATCCTCTGCCGGGTCGCGAACCTCGACCACGGCGACGTCCTGTGGAAGCCCGGCGGCGAACGCTAGGACGACCGGGCATGCGAACGGGGCGGGGCCGATCGTCGGCCCCGCCCCGTTCCTTGCCGAACGTCCGGTCGGCGGTCAGCGCAGCAGGCGGCCGCCGCTCCACAGCGAAGCCGCCTGGCCCGGCGCCGCCGGCAGCAGCCGGGCGTCGCCGTTCACCGCGACCGTGCTGGCCGCGAGGAGCTGCGTCACGTGCGCCACGCCGTCGACGTTCGTGTCCAGCAGCTTCATGTTCACGTTCTTCATCCGGTCGCACTTCTCGTGGTAGCACGGGTCGTAGGTCTTGCCCGCGCGCCCCCCGTACGCCTTCGCCTCCGCGGCCGTCTTCACGCCGTCCGCGCCGGTCGCGATCCCGCCCGCCGGGATGCCGTGCTCGATGAACGGGCCGTAGTCGGAGCGGCCGTTGAAGACGCTCTCGGCCGTCGCCAGCTTGCGGCCCTTGTAGTACTCGCGGAACATCCGCTCGATCGCCGCCGAACCGGCCGGCGGGACGGTGCCCTGGGCGAGCGAGTGGTCGCCGTCGTACACGCCGCGGATGCCGTTCACCGAGCCGAGCATGTCGAAGTTGAGGTTCGCGGCGATGTGCCGCCGGTCGGACGGGTCCATCTTCTCGACGTAGTGGGTCGACCCGCGCAGGCCCTCCTCCTCGGCGCCCCACCAGGCGAACCGCACCCGGTTCCGCAGGCCCTTCTCGCCGAGCGCGCCGATCTCCTCGGCGACCGCGAGCACCGCCGCCGAACCCGTCCCGTTGTCGTTGATGCCCGCGCCGTCCGGCACGCTGTCCAGGTGCGCGCCCACGACGACCACGTTGTCCTCGCGGCCCCGCTTCGTGTCGGCGATGACGTTGCTGGACGACCGCTTCCCGTGCTCGGTGTCCGTCTTCACCCGCAGCGTCAGCCCGCCCTTCGCCGCGGCCTTCGCGAAAGCCGCGCCGATCTCGTGGCTCGTGGACAGCACCGGCAGCTTCGCCGGCTTCGACACCGTCCCGTTGATCGGGCCGTTCTCATCGGGCCTGTTGTAGATGACGGCCGCGGCCGCACCCGCGCTCCGCGCCCGCTCCGCCTTCGTCTCGAACGAGCACTTCCCGCGCTGCATGAGCGCGATCGCGCCCTTGTCGAACCCCTTGAAGTCCTTCTTCTCGCACCCGCTGGTGCCCTCTTCGCCCTTCGGCGGGACGTCCACGGCGATCACGCGGGCGGTGACGTCACCGGACCCCGAGTACATCATCGAGGCGAAGTCCACGCCCGCCTTGTACGCCTTTTTCTTGCTCTTGCCGCCCGTCCGGGCCATCACCGGCTCCGAACGCTGCTCCCAGTACGGGTAGGTGAACTTCTGCACGGTCGGCGAGAAGCCCGCCTTGCGCAGCCGCCCGACGACGTACTTCACCGACAGGTCGTACCCGGACGTGCCGGCCGCGCGGCTGCCGCCGTTGTAGTCGGCGATCTCCTGGAACGCCTCCAGGTGGCGCCGCACGTCCTCGACCGTCACCAGCTCGGCGAGGTCGGGGCGGGCCGGCGCCGCGCCCGCGGGCGGGACCGCGGACAACGCCAGGAGGGACACGGTCGCGGCGGGCAGCAGCACGGCCGACCCACTGAGCAGCTTGCGCACTTGGACTCCTGCGAACGGGAAGAGACAGCTGACCAGCAGCGATCATCTCCGCACGCTCCGTGACCGGCAAGTCGCCCGGCCGGGCGCGGGGAGAACCGATACCGCGCCCTTACCCGCCCGTGCCGAACGGCTACTCCGGGACGTGCAGGTCCACCGGGAAGCCGGGGGGCGCCGCCTCCAGCCACGCCAGGAAGCCGGTCAGCGCGGACGCGCCCATCGCGAGCTCGACCCGCAGGTCGCCGTCGCGGACCTCGATGATGCCCACGTCCGGCAGCAGGCCGTCGGCCTCCTCCGGGTCCGGGCGCCTGCGGTTGGACACGACGAGGCCCCGGCGGTGGATCACCTGCCGGGGCCGTCTGCTGAAGCCGAACACGCGGTGCCAGTGCAGGACATCGCCCTTGTAGCGGCCGATGCCCAGCCGCCACACTCCCGGGGCGCCGCCCTCCTCGGCCGGCAGCTCCCGCAGGCTGCACTCGACCGCGCCGCCGCCGCGCACGAACAGGCGGCGGCGTACCGCCATCGCGAGGAACACGAGCGCGCACACCGCGGCGAGGGCGGCGAGCACCGCGCCGACGTCCACTGCCAGGTGCTCGCCCAAGTCCCCCCGCCGTTCCGTCCGGCCTCGATACTAGGCTTCGATGCCCGCCGCGCGCAGCCGGGCGCGCGCCCGCCGCTCCGCCGTGCCGTCCTCGTCGCCGGACGCCTCCGCCTCTTCGAGCGCGCGCTTCGCCGCGTCCACATCGACCTCGTGGCTCAGCTCGGCCTGCTCGGCCAGGACCGACACCTCGTCGGCCGCGACGGAGAAGAAGCCGCTGCCGACCATCGCGGTGACCGGCTCGCCGCCGTCGGCGGGCTCGATCTTGACCACGCTGCCGTCGAGGAGGACGCCGAGCACCGGGGCGTGCCCGGGCAGGATGCCGAGCGCGCCCTCGATGGTCTGCGCGACCACCATCTTGGCATCGCCGGACCAGATCTCGCGCTCCGGCGAGACCAGCCCGACCTTCAGGGTTGCCACGTCACAATCCTCCGATTACCGGATCGGTTGCCGCGGTTCCGGTGCGGCCGGGCCCCGGAGTCCGGAACCCGGCCGCACCGGAGCGGACTACTTCTCCAGCTCCTTGGCCTTCTTCTCGACGTCCTCGATGCCACCGCACATGAAGAACGCCTGCTCGGGGATGTGGTCGTACTTGCCCTCCGCGATGGCCTTGAAGGACGCGACCGTCTCGTCCTTCGGCACGGTCACACCGGGCTGGCCGGTGAACTGCTCGGCCACGTACATCGGGTGCGACAGGAAGCGCTCGATGCGCCGCGCCCGGTTGACCGTGACCTTGTCCTCTTCGGAGAGCTCGTCGATACCGAGGATCGCGATGATGTCCTGCAGCTCCTTGTACTTCTGCAGGATCCGGATCACTTCCTGGGCGACCTCGTAGTGCTCGTTGCCCAGCACCTGCGGGTCCATGATCCGCGAGGAGGAGTCGAGCGGGTCGACCGCCGGGTAGATGCCCTTCTCGGTGATGGCCCGGGAGAGCGTCGTGGTGGCGTCCAGGTGCGCGAACGTGGTGTGCGGCGCCGGGTCGGTGATGTCGTCGGCGGGCACGTAGATCGCCTGCATCGAGGTGATCGAGTGACCGCGCGTCGAGGTGATCCGCTCCTGCAGCACGCCCATCTCGTCCGCCAGGGTCGGCTGGTAGCCCACCGCGGACGGCATGCGCCCGAGCAGCGTGGAGACCTCCGAGCCGGCCTGGGTGAACCGGAAGATGTTGTCGATGAACAGCAGCACGTCCTGGTTCTGGACGTCCCGGAAGTACTCGGCCATCGTCAGCGCCGACAGCGCGACCCGCAGACGGGTGCCCGGCGGCTCGTCCATCTGGCCGAACACGAGCGCGGTGTCCTTGAGGACGTCCGCCTCGTCCATCTCCACCCAGAGGTCGTTGCCCTCACGGGTGCGCTCGCCGACGCCCGCGAACACCGAGGTGCCGCCGAAGTTGCGGGCGACACGGCGGATCATCTCCTGGATGAGGACCGTCTTGCCCACGCCGGCGCCGCCGAACAGGCCGATCTTCCCGCCCTTGACGTACGGGCAGAGGAGGTCGATGACCTTGATGCCGGTCTCCAGCATCTCGGTCTTGGACTCCAGCTGGTCGAACGCCGGCGCCTTGCGGTGGATGCCCCAGCGCTCGTTGATCTCCAGGGAGGCCGTCGGAACGTCCAGCGTGTCGCCGAGGGCGTTCCACACGTGGCCCTTGGTGACGTCGCCGACCGGCACCGAGATGGACTCGCCGGTGTCGATGACCGGGGCGCCGCGGACGACGCCGTCGGTCGGCTTCATCGAGATGGCCCGCACCATGTTGTCGCCGAGGTGCTGCGCGACCTCCATGGTCAGGGTCTGGACGTCGCCGCCGATGTTCGCGTCGACGCGAAGGGCGTTGTAGATCTCCGGGATGGCGTCGGCGGGGAACTCCACGTCGACGACCGGGCCGATGACACGGGCGACGCGCCCGGTCGCGGTCGCCGTCTCTACCTGTGCAGTCATTGTCTACTCCCCGCCAGAATCGGCGAGCGCGTCAGCGCCACCGACGATCTCGCTGATTTCCTGGGTGATCATGGCCTGCCGCACCTGGTTCATCTGGCGCGTGTAGACCTCGACGAGTTCGTTCGCGTTGTCGGTCGCCGACTTCATCGCCCGCTGCTTCGACGCCTGGAAGGACGCCGCAGACTGGAGCAGCATGTGGAAGATGCGGCTCTCGACGTAGTTGGGCAGCAGCAGGTCCAGCGCGGCCTGCGCCGACGGCTCGAACTCGTACGCCGGCGGCACCTTGTCGCTGGTGACCTCGTCGAGTTCCAGCGGCATCAGGCGCGTGACCCGGACCTCCTGCGTCAGCCGCGTGACGAACTCGGTGTAGACCACGTGGATCTCACCGACGCCGCCCTCCGCGTCCGTCTTCAGGAAGTCCTCGGTCAGCCGCCGGCCGATCCGCTCCGCCGAGGCGAAGTCGGGCCGGTCGGTGAAGCCCGCCCACTGCTCCTGGATGTGCCGGTCGCGGAACCGGTACCAGGTGATGCCCTTGTTTCCGACCACGTACGGGACCGGTTCGCGGCCCTCGTCCCGCAGCCGCTTGATCAGCGCCTCCGCCTCGCGGATGACGTTGACGTTGTACGCGCCGCAGAAGCCGCCGTCGCTGGTGACGATCAGCACGGCGCTGCGGTTGTCGGTCGGCTGCTCCTGGAGCAGCGGATGGTCGACGCCCACGTGATGGCTCACCAGCGCGGACAGGGCCTGCGTGATCTGGTCGGCGTACGGCTTGGACGCCGCCACCGCCTGCTGGGCCTTGACGATCCGCGAGGTGGCGATCATCTCCTGGGCACGAGTGATCTTGGCGGTCGACTTGACCGACCTGATCTTCTGCCGGAGTTGGCGAACCTGGGCCATCGCCCGTCAGCCCTTCTTGACGCGGGTGATCGTCTCCTGGCCGACGGCCTCCTCGTCGATCGCTTCGACGTTCTCCTCCGTCGCCAGCAGCTCACCCTCGCTGGTCTGGAAGCCCTTCTTGAAGGAGGCCATCGTGCGCTCGAGCGCGCCCAGGCCGTCGTCCGAGAGCTGGCCCGTCTCGCGGATGGAGGTCAGCAGACCGCCCTCCTCGCGCTGGACGTGGTCGATGAACTCGCGCTCGAAGCGGCGGATGTCGGCGACGGGGACGTCGTCCAGCTGGCCGGACGTGCCGGCCCACACCGACACGACCTCCTGCTCGACCGGGAACGGGTTGCCCTGCGGCTGCTTCAGCAGCTCCACCAGGCGCGCGCCCCGGTCCAGCTGCGCGCGGGACGCGGCGTCCAGGTCGGACGCGAAGGCGGCGAACGCCTCCAGGTCACGGAACTGCGACAGCGCCAGCTTCAGCGAACCGGCGACCTTGCGCATCGCCTTGATCTGCGCGGAACCGCCGACTCGGGACACCGAGATACCGACGTTGATGGCCGGCCGGACGCCCTGGTTGAACAGGTCCGTCTCCAGGAAGCACTGCCCGTCGGTGATCGAGATGACGTTCGTCGGGATGTACGCCGACACGTCGTTGCCCTTGGTCTCGATGATCGGCAGACCCGTCATCGAACCGGCGCCCAGGTCGTCCGACAGCTTCGCGCAGCGCTCCAGCAGACGCGAGTGCAGGTAGAAGACGTCGCCCGGGTACGCCTCGCGGCCCGGCGGGCGGCGCAGCAGCAGCGACACCGCGCGGTACGCCTCGGCCTGCTTCGACAGGTCGTCGAAGACGATCAGGACGTGCTTGCCCTGGTACATCCAGTGCTGGCCGATCGCCGACCCGGTGTAGGGGGCGATGTACTTGTAGCCGGCCGGGTCGGACGCCGGGGCCGCCACGATCGTGGTGTACTCCAGCGCGCCGGCCTCCTCCAGGGAGCGGCGCACGTTGGCGATCGTGGAGCCCTTCTGGCCGACCGCGACGTAGATGCAGCGGACCTGCTTGCTCTCGTCGCCCGACTCCCAGGCTTCCTTCTGGTTGATGATGGTGTCCACGGCGACGGTCGTCTTGCCCGTCTGCCGGTCACCGATGATCAGCTGGCGCTGGCCGCGGCCGATCGGCGTCATGGCGTCGATCGCCTTGATGCCGGTCTGCAGCGGCTCGCTCACCGACTGCCGCTGCACGACGGTGGGCGCCTGCAGCTCCAGGGCACGACGCTCGGTCGTCTCGATCGCGCCCTTGCCGTCCAGCGGGTTGCCCAGTGCGTCGACGACGCGGCCGAGGTAGCCGTCGCCGACCGGGACCGAGAGGACCTCGCCGGTCCGGCGGACCTTCTGGCCCTCCTCGATGCCGCTGAAGTCACCCAGGACGACGGCGCCGATCTCGCGCACGTCCAGGTTCAGAGCCAGGCCGCGGGTGCCGTCCTCGAACTCCAGGAGTTCGTTCGCCATCGCGGAGGGCAGCCCCTCGACGTGGGCGATGCCGTCGCCCGAATCGACGACGGTGCCGACCTCTTCGCGCGCGGCGGCCTCGGGCTCGTACGACTGGACGAAGCGCTCCAGCGCGTTCCGGATCTCATCCGGACGGATCGTCAGCTCCGCCATGATTCCTCTCTTGCTCCCTTTGGGGTCAGCTCTGCCGGCCTCAGCCGGTGCCGAGCCGCCGGCGGACGTCGTCCAGCCGTCCGGCGATCGTGCCGTCGATGATCTCGTCCCCGATCTGGATCGACAGACCGCCGATCGTGGACGGGTCGAGCTCGATGTTCAGGTGTACCTCGTGGCCGTACGCGGCGGCGAGCACCGCCGCGAGTCGCGTGCGCTGCGCCTCGGAAAGCTCGACCGGCGTGCGGACCAGGGCCACCAGCCGCTGCCGGCGCCGGGTGACGAGCTTGCCGTACTCGGCCAGCCCGCTCTCCAGGCTACGTCCTCGCGGCCGCAGAACGACCTCGGTGACCAGGGCCGATGTGGCCGCGGTGACCTTGCCGTCCAGCAGCGCGCCGAGCAGCCCGGTCTTCCGGTCGTCCGGCAGGGCGCGGTTCGTCAGCGCGGCGCGCAGTTCCGCCTCGCCCTCGACGAGCCGGGAGAACCGGAAGAGCTCGTCCTCCAGGTCGTCGATCCGCCCGTCCGCCTCGGCGCGGGCGGCCTCGGCGGAGACCGCGAGGACCTCCACCGCGTCCGCCAGCTCCGAGGACGTCGACCAGCGCAGCGCGACGACGTCGGCGACCAGCCCGAGAGCGGCCGGCGTGACCTTGCCCTCCAGCAGGATCCGGACGAGCTGCGCCTTGTCGGCGCCGTCCCGCGAGGGGTCGGACACCGCCCGCCGCAGCCCGTGCTCGCGGTCGATCAGGTGCAGCACCGAGAACAGGTCGCCGCCCAGCCGGGCCAGGTCGGCGTCACCGGAGGCAATGACCGCCTCCAGCCGCTCCCCGGCCTCGGCCAGCGACGCCCTGCTCACCGCTCCCGTGATGGTCATGATGTGATCTGCTCCTGCGTGCGAGCACGGTCCTCGAGCTCTTCGAGGAACCGGTCGACCACCCGGCTCTGGCGCGCGCTGTCCTCGAGGGACTCGCCCACGACCCGCCCGGCGAGGTCGACCGACAGCGTGCCGATCTCGGCGCGCAGCGCCGCGAGGGCCTGCTGGCGCTCCGCCTCGATCTCGGCCTTGGCGGCCTCGGTGATGCGGTTCGCCTCGACCTGAGCCCGCTCCTTGGCCTCCGCGATGATCGCGGCGGCCTGCTCCTCGGCCTTCCGGCGCGCCTCGGACGCGTCGACCGCGGCCTGCTTCTCCCGGGCCTTGTACTCCTCGAGCGTCGCCTTGGCCTTGGCCTGGGCCTCCTCGGCCCGCTTCAGGCCCCCCTCGATCTCATTGGACCGCTCTTCGAGGGTCTTCTGGATGCGCGGGGTGAGGATCTTGCCGACGACGATGAGGACGACGAGGAACGAGAAGATCCCGACGACCAGCTCGTAGGGGTGCGGAAGCAGAGGGTTGTTCTCCTCCGCCGCGAGGACGGAAGTCGCTGTGATCATGTCTACAGCCCCTCCTCAGGTTGAAGCCCGGATCAGATGCCCTGGAAGATGAACGGCGCGACCAGACCGATGAGGGCCAGCGCCTCGGTGAGGACGAAGCCCAGCATCATGTTGGTGCGGATGACGCCGGTCAGCTCCGGCTGGCGGGCGATCGCGTTGACGCCCTGGCCGAAGATGATGCCGATGCCGATGCCGGGGCCGATGGCGGCGAGGCCGTACCCGATCGCGGTGACGTTGCCTTCGACGGCGGCGAGCACTCCCGTCATGGGTTCTTTCCTTTTCTGTCGGCCGGCGGAGTGTCCGCCGGTCTGGCTTATCGAGGTTGTCTGTTTGGGACGCTCCGCCGGGGGGCAGAGCGACACCGTGTGGCCTTTAGTGGTCCGCGTGCAGGCCGCTCTGGATGTACATGGCGGCCAGCATCGTGAACAGGAACGCCTGCAGGAACTGGATGAGCAGCTCGAACGCGGTCAGCAGGATGGTGACGAGCACGCCGATGATGCCCACTCCGAACCCCATGGCCGTGGGCTTCTCGAACAGGAACCAGAAGCCGACGAGGCTGAAGAACGCCAGGATCATGTGACCGGCGAACATGTTGGCGAAGAGCCGCACCGCGTGGGTGAAGGGCGCCAGGATGAAGGTCGACAGGTACTCGATCGGCACCAGCAGGAAGTAGACGGGGAGGGGCAGCCCCTTCGGGATCATGTCCGTGAAGTACTTGCCCGGCCCCTGGTGCTTGATGCCCAGGTACACCTTGATGAAGTAGATGAACAGCGCCATCACGATCGGGAACGCGATGTGCGAGGCGATCGGGAACTGGATCACCGGGATGACCGCGAAGATGTTCCAGACCCAGATCAGCAGGAACACCGACATGAGCAGCGGCATCCACCGCTCGGTGTTCTTGCCGAGGAACGGGCGGGCGATCTCGTCGCGGACGAACACGTAGCCGATCTCGCCGACGTTCTGCACGCCCCGCGGCACCAGCTTCGGCTTGGCGAACGCGCTCCAGCAGAAGACGCAGACGACGAGCGCGCCGACGATCGCGAAGAGCACCGGCTTGGTGAGCCACTCGGGGCCGCCGGCGAACAGGGGCGGGAAATCGAAGAGCTCCGGCCCCGGGGCCTGGAACTCCCCTCCACCGGTGGAGGCGAGGACCGTCTGCGCGTTCACGCGGCGTTCCCTTCATCAATGTGGCGATGGATCACGAAGGCTTCCTCGGCGGCGGGGCCGCTCAGGCGGAATGGCGACCGTACTTCACGTACATCAGGTAGATGGCGAGCCCGATGCCGATGACCACGCCGACCGGGGTGAACCACACCTGTCCCGTCCACTTGGCCAGCAGCCAGCCGAGACCGCCCCAGATGATCATCCCGGACAGGAGGTAGCTGGGTGTGGACCAGGCGGCGTCGGCGAATTCCTTCTGACCGTCCTCCGGCCGACGCTTCTGCTCGCTCATCGCGCTCCGGACGATAGCAGGCCACCATGGCGGTGGTCATATTGGAGTAGTCCCTGGCGATCGGTCGCGGCGCCGCCCCTCCGGACGGCACCGTCCGTGACGGGCTCATCACGGAACCTTGTCCAGGGCGCCCTCGGGCTCGTCAATGTAGGGCCTCCCCCGCTGCAGCGTGACCCGGAACTCCGCCGCGATCCACGTCAGGGCCAGTCCGATGACCGACCAGGCGAAGACCGTCGTGTTCCAGAGCGACACCCCGTCGATGAGCGTGACCAGCACCATCACCGCGAGGATCTTGACGACGTAGCTGGCGAGCGCGGCGAGCATCATCGTCTGCGCGGAGATGCGGCCGGCCCACGACACCACCACGGCGCTGAGGGAGAAGAAGGCGATCACCACGACCGCGGCCAGCGCCGCACCGAAGAGCCCCTTGGTGCCCGCGGTCAGCAGGCCGATCAGGACGGCACCCACGCCGACCGCTGCGGTCGGGATCGCGGCGCCGCGGAGCATCCGGGCGTCGGAAGGTTGCATGAGGGCTCCGGCTGGTCACGTTGAGTGTTCGTCTCTTGTTCGTGAAAGGTATCACAAGCGTCCGGAATGTCCACAATTACCCTCTAGGTAATGCGATGCCCGGACGGTGCGGACAGAGCCGACCTTAAGCGAACACGCCGAGTGACATGTCCTCAGACGTCTGATCGTTACCGGCGAGTCGCCTTCGGGCCCCCCGCCCGGGGGGCTGCGTTCGCCTTCGAGTGGCGCAAATCACGGAACCGGATTCGGTTACGGGGAGTCGGGTGCCGCGGCCGGACGGGCCGTCAGACCGGCATCTCCGTGCGCACCGCGGGTTCGGCGCCGCCCTCGGCGTCGTCCGCACCGGACGCGCGCTTCCGCCCGCGGCGCCGTCCGCGCCCCGGGCCGGCCAGCACCAGCACCACGCCGGCGACCGCCACGACCAGGGTGATGCCGAGGGTGAGCCAGGCCGCGTCGAAGATCGCCAGCCCGACAAGCCCGGACGCCAGCAGCCCCACCCAGAAGTACATGATCAGCACGGCGCGGCGGGTCGAGTGGCCGAGCTGCAGCAGCCGGTGGTGCAGGTGCTGCTTGTCCGGCGAGAACGGCGACCGGCCCTGGTTCGTGCGGCGCCACACGGCGAGCAGCATGTCCATGAACGGCACCGCCGCCACGGCCGGGACCAGCAGCAGCGGCACCCAGAACGGGAACAGCCCGTTCGCGAGGACGGCCGGGTCGAACTGCCCCGTCAGCATGATCGTCGACGCGCTGAGCAGCAGCCCGATCAGCATCGACCCGGTGTCGCCCATGAAGATCCGGGCCGGGCTGAAGTTGTGCGGCAGGAAGCCCGCGCAGATCCCGAACAGCACCGCCGCCGTCAGCGTCGCGCTCGTCAGCGTCGTCATGCCGTTCGCCTTCGACAGCAGGTACGCGTACGAGAACAGCGCGAGCGCCGCGATGCCCACGACGCCCGCCGCCAGGCCGTCCAGCCCGTCGATGAAGTTGACCGCGTTGATCGTCGCGACCACGACGAACACCGTCAGCGGCACCCCGTACGCGGGCGGCAGCGACAGCGACTCCCCGTTCGGCAGCGGGATCACGTAGATCTGGATGCCCTGCATGATGAAGATCCCGGCGGCGGCGACCTGCCCGGCGAACTTGGTGAGGGCGTCGACCTCCCACCGGTCGTCGGCGATGCCGACCAGCACGATCAGCCCGCCGGATATCAGCAGCGCCTTCGCGACCGTGATGTCGCCGTCCTGCAGGACCTTGCGCATCTCCGGCAGCCCCGTCGCCACGACCAGCGCGGCGACCATCCCGCCGAACATCGCGAGCCCGCCCAGCCGGGGCGTCGGGATCACGTGCACGTCCCGGTCGCGCGGGACGGCCTGCGCCCCGAACCAGACGGCGAACCTGCGCACCGAGGGAGTCAGCACGTAGGACACGAGAGCGGCGACCAGCATGGTCAGCAGGTACTCCCGCACGCCCTTGCGCCTCCCCTCACCGGTCTCCGCGCCGCCACCGAACGGACGCGCGCGTCCAGCCGGCACACGTCCCTTGATACGTAGACGGCCCTCCCGGGCGATCAGTTCGCCCCGAGACCGACCAACTGTAATCCCAACCCGCGACCGCCCGCGTGCCTTACGGCTCTCCTACCCTGTGGGCGAAAACGATTCCAACGCCCACCGTGAGGAGCGCGAGCCCCGCCAGCGACGCGTCTCCCAGCGAGAACGCCCAGGGTCCGCCCGCGACGACGTCGTCCGCGGCGTCCGCGGCGACCAGCAGCGCGCCCGCCGCCGCCAGGCCCGTCCCCGACCGCCGCCGCGGCGGCCGCCGCACCACCAGCCCCGCCGCGGCCACCGCCAACGCGAGCACCGCCGTCCCCAGCCACGTCCCCGCCCAGTGCGGCCGCGCGTACGCGGGCGGCGGCGCCGTGACCGCCCGGTCGGGCAGCCGCACCCGCACCCGCATCCCCTCGCCCGCCGCCAGCCCGTCCTGCGTGAAGGCGATCGCGTACCGCCCGTCCCGGTCCCCCGCGCAGCCGACGCTCGCCCCCGGCCTGCCCGCGCGGCACCGCACGTCCCGCAGCCGCACCGGCGCCTCCACCCGGACCGCCGCGTGCTCGATCGGGACGTCCCAGCCCGTGCCGATCGCGTCCCACCCGAGCTCGTCGAACCCCGCGCGCGGCGTGAACGCCCGCAGCACGTCGTACTCGATCACGTACGCCTGCCGCCCGCGCACCTCGGGCCCCCGGGTGCCGACCCCGATCCGCAGCTCGTGCCCCAGCTTCGTCGTCCGCACCCGGGCCGGCGCCCCGGTGGACGAACTGGCGCGCACGTCCCGCACCTCGTACAGGCGGTCGCCGACGCGGTACCGCAGGCGCCGCACGAGCCCGCGGCCGCCGTCGGCGAAGTCGAACGTGATCGTCTCCCGCACGTGCAGGACCCCGTCCGCGCGCAGGGCCAGGACCACGTCGTAGGTCGGGATCCGCGGCCGCACCGCCGGATCGGCCGCGGCGGGCACGACCAGCAGCGCCACCAGCAGCACGCCCGCCCCGATCCCGGGCCCCCGGACCCGGCCACGCACGTCTCGCATCGTCGCATCGCTACCCGGCGGCCGCGGGCCCAACGCACCGATGCCGAGAATCCCCGGGTTTTGGACGAACCCCCTGGCTCCGGGGTTGCGTCCGGGATGCCCCGGAATTGCCGCGAGGGCACGCCGCACCGCCCGACGGGCAGCCGGGCGCCCGCCCCAGGGCGCCCCCGCAGGGCCGTGAGCGCGCCCGTCCCGCACGTTCCCCGACACCTCGCGGGTACGGGAGGCCCCACACTCCCCGCCCGCCTCGAAGCCTCCAGGGCGCCGCCAGGACCCCACGCGGGCCCGGCCCCGGAGGGGCCTCTGGCCCGTGCGGGGACGCGCACGGACGGGCCGTCCGTTCACGCCGTCACGTGCGCCGTGCGGGCGCGCGGACGGCGGGAACGCGGGTGGCAGGGACGGCTGGGGTGTGCGGGCGGGGGTTTGCTAGCGCTTCTCGTCGGCCGGGGAGGAGTCCGTGGTCTTCGCGGCGCCGTCCTCCGCGTCCTTCGCGACCTTCGCGACCTTCGCGGGCTCGTCGGCGGTTTTCGCGGGTTCGTCCTTCGTCAGGGACGGGACGTCGCCACCCTCCGGGACGTCCTCGGGCTCGGCGGCACCCTTCGCGGACTCGTCCTTCGTCAAGGACGGGACGTCCCCGGGCTCCGTGGCGTCCTTCGCCGGCTCGTCCTTCGTCAGGGACGGGACGTCGCCGTCCTCCGGCTCGTCTGCCGGCGATGCGTCCTTCTTCAGGGACGGCGGCGCGGGGGCGTCGGACGGCTCGGCCGCGTCCTTCGCGGGCGTGTCCTTCGTGAGCGACAGGGGCGCCGACGCGCCGTCCGGCTCGTCCTCGTCCTTCGCGTCGTCCTCGTCGTCGGTGAGCAGGATGCCGACGACGGCGCGGATCTTCTCGACCGGGACGGCGCCCGCGCGCAGCAGGCGCGGCACCGAGCCGGTCAGGTCGATGATCGTGGAGGGGTCGCCGTGCCCGGACGCGCCGCCGTCCAGGTAGACCTCGACGGAGTCGCCGAGCATCTCCTCGGCCGCCTCGGCGTTCCGCGCGGCGGGCGAGCCGCTCAGGTTCGCACTGCTGACCGCCAGCGGGCCGGTCTCCTTGAGGAGCTCCACCGCGAGTTCGTGCATCGGCATCCGCACCGCGACCGTGCCCTTGGTCTCGCCGAGGTCCCACATGAGGCTGCGGTTGGCGCGGCACACCAGCGTCAGCCCGCCCGGCCAGAACTCGTCGATCAGGTCCTGCCCGTAGGGGCCGAGGTCCTCGACGAGGGCGGTGGCGGCGCGCACGGACCCGACCAGGACGGGCGGGGGCATCTCCCGCCCCCGGCCCTTGGCCTTCAGCAGCGCCGAGACCGCCGCGGGCGTGAACGCGTCGGCACCGATGCCGTACACCGTGTCCGTCGGCAGGACGATCAGCTCTCCGCGTCGCACCGCCGAGACCGCCTCCGCGATCCCCCGCGTCCGCTCCATCGGCTCAGCGCAGTCATAACGTCGGCTCACGACCCCAGTTTCCCACGCCCGGCTTCCGGCTCGGGCCGCGTCCGCCGCCGCGGCGGCCCCGGCCCGCCGCGCCGCGCGGAGGCGTCAGTCGGCGACCATGCGGGCCGTGACGAACCGGTCCCGGTCGGTGAGGTCGCGGCGGTTGCGGACGTCGCGCCAGCCGTTCTCCTCGGGGAACGTCCAGTAGACGGCGTTGCCCTGCAGGTCGCTGTGCTCGACGGCGACGTGGCCGCCCGGCCGCAGCAGGCGGCGCGCGGTGCGCTCGACGACGCGGATGGCGTCGAGCCCGTCGTCCCCGCCGCCCCACAGGGCCGCGGCCGGGTCGTGGTCGCGGACGTCCGGCGGGACGTACTCCCACTCGCTCATCGGGATGTACGGGGGGTTGCTGACGACGAGGTCGACCGTGCCGTCCAGCTCCGGCAGCGCGGACCCGAAGTCGCCGAGGTGCAGCCGGACGCGGCCGCGCTCGTCCAGTTCCTCGATGTTGCGGGTGGCGTGGACGAACGCCGTGGGGTCCTTCTCTACCGCGTGCACGCGCGCGCGGGGGGCCTCCAGGGCGATCGACAGGGCGATCGCCGCCGATCCCGTGCCGAGGTCGACGACGAGGGGGTCGCGGACGTCCATGTCCCGCAGCGTCTCCAGCGCCCAGCCGACCATCACCTCGGTCTCGGGGCGGGGCACGAACACGCCGGGCCCGACCTTCAGCTCCAGGTAGCGGAAGAACGCGCGGCCGGTGATGTGCTGCAGCGGCTCGCCGGCCTCGCGCCGGGCGACGAACTCCCAGAACCGCGCGTCGAACGAGCCGTCCGGGACGCCGTGCAGCTCGGACCGCTTGACGCCGTGCACGGCCGCGGCGAGCTCCTCGGCGTCGGCGCGGGGGGAGGCGGCCCCCGCCTCGGCGAGCCGCGCGGTCGCCCTGGCGATCTCGTCGAGCAGCAGCGTCATGATTCCTGGGCTTCGGCCAGCCGGCGTTCCATGTCGGCGTCGACGAGCGCCTGCGTCACGTTGTGCAGGTCGCCGTCCAACACCTGGTCGAGGTTGTACGCCTTGTATCCGACGCGATGGTCGGAGATCCGGTTCTCCGGATAGTTGTAGGTGCGGACCCGTTCCGAGCGGTCCACCGTGCGGACCTGGCTCTTGCGTTCGGCCGCCGCCGCCGCGTCCGCCTCCTCCTGCGCGATCGCCAGCAGCCGGGACCGCAGGATGCGCAGCGCCTGCTCCTTGTTCTGGAGCTGGCTCTTCTCGTTCTGGCACGACACCACCACGCCCGTCGGGACGTGCGTGATGCGCACGGCCGAGTCGGTCGTGTTGACGCTCTGCCCACCGGGACCGGACGAACGGTAAACGTCGATCCGCAGGTCGTTCTGGTCGATCTGGACGTCCACGTCCTCGGCCTCGGGCGTCACCAGGACACCGACCGCGCTCGTGTGGATCCGCCCCTGCGACTCCGTCGCCGGGACCCGCTGCACCCGGTGCACGCCGCCCTCGAACTTCAGGCGCGTCCAGACCCCCTCTTCCTGGGAGCCCCGCGCCTTCACCGCGACCGTCACGTCCTTGTACCCGCCCAGGTCGGACGGGTGCGAGTCCAGGACCTCGGTCTTCCAGCCGACCCGCTCCGCGTACCGCAGGTACATGCGCAGCAGGTCGCCCGCGAACAGCGCCGACTCCTCGCCGCCCTCACCGGCCTTGACCTCGAGGATGACGTCCTTGGCGTCGTTCGGGTCGCGGGGCACCAGCAGGCGCCGCAGCCGCTCCTCGAGCTCCTCGCGGCGCTTCTCCAGCTCGGTCGCCTCGGCGGCGAACGTCTCGTCCTCGCCCGCGAGCTCCCGCGCGGCCGCCAGGTCGTCCTCGGTGGCGGTGAAGTCCCGGTAGGTCTCGACGATCGGCTTCAGTTCGGCGTACCGCTTGCCGAGCCGCCGCGCGAGCGCCTGGTCGGCGTGCACGGACGGGTCCGCGAGCCGCTCTTCGATGCCCGCGTATTCGCTGATCAGATCGTCGAGATTCACGCTGTGTCCTGGCCGTTCCGGCCCGGGGACCCGTGGCGGCCTCCGGATGCAGGCTTCGGACGGCCCGGAGCCCGCTCGGGTCCCCGGGCCGTCCCTGGTCGCTGGTGCGCGCTCGTCCTACTTGTCGGCCTTCTTCTTGCCGAAGCGCTGCTCGAAGCGCGCCACCCGGCCGCCGGTGTCCAGGATCTTCTGCTTGCCCGTGTAGAACGGGTGGCAGTTCGAGCACACGTCCGCGTGGATGACGCCGTTCGGGGCGGTGCTGCGCGTCTCGAAGGTGTTGCCGCACGTGCACGTCACGGTCGTGACGACGTACTCGGGGTGAATGTCGGCCTTCATGGGTTTCTCCTCGCCTGGGGCGGTCGCCGGGCGCCCCCGACACGCATGGCCGAACCATGGAAGGTGTGGGAGGCGTGAACCGGTACCGCAGCGGTTGCACTCCAAGTGTGCCAGATACCAGAACGTGCCGAGGTCACCGGGCATTCCCCCGCGTCCCCTTCAGCCGCCGGCGCGGCCCAGGTAGGTGAGGACGGCCATGACCCGCCGGTGCTCGCCCTGCGCGGGCTGCAGCCGCAGCTTCGCGAAGATGTTGGAGATGTGCTTCTCCACGGCCCCTTCGGTGACGACCAGGTCCGCGGCGATCGCACCGTTCGCCCGTCCCTGCGCCATCAGCCCGAGCACCTCCCGCTCCCGCGGCGTGAGCGCCTCCAGCGGGTCCCCGTCCCGCCGCCGCCCCAGCAGCTGGCCGATCACCTCGGGGTCGATGACGGTGCCGCCCGCGGCGATCCGCCGCACCGCGTCGATGAACTCGGCGACGTCCGCGACCCGCTCCTTCAGCAGGTAGCCCACGCCCTCCGCGCCGCCGCCGATCAGGTCGGTCGCGTACCGCTCCTCCACGTACTGCGACAGCACCAGGATCGGCGTCTCCGGCCGCCGCTCGCGCACCGCGAGCGCCGCGCGCAGCCCCTCGTCCGTGAACGACGGCGGCATCCGCACGTCCACGATGGCGAGGTCGGGCTTGTGCTCCTCGACGATCCCGAGCAGCCCGGGCCCGTCCCCCACCGTCGCGACGGTCTCGATCCCGGCGTCGTCGAGCAGCCGGACGAGCCCCTCGCGCAGCAGCACCGAATCCTCGGCGATCACAACCCGCATCCGTCCATTATCCGGGGACCTCCACCCGTTCGGGACGTCCCGGGCGGGCCGCGGTTAGAGTCGGCGCCCATGACGGAGCTCGAAAGGCTGCTCGCGCTCGTCCCGCCTCCCCCTTCTCCGGCGGAGACCGACTGGACGCGGGCGGAGGAGGCGCTCGGGCTAACCCTCCCGCCCGAGTTCACCGCGATCGTCCGGCGGTACGGGCCCGGCACGTTCTGCGACGAGTTCTCCCTCTGGTCCCCCGAGAAAGCGATCGAGGAGAATCCCGGCCGGCTCGAAGACCTGCGGCTCATGCTCGGCCACTGCCCCCACCCCGTCCACCCCGAGCCCGGAGGGCTCGTCGCCTGGGGCTCGGACTCGGTCGGCGGGACACTCGCCTGGCTCGCCGACCCCGCCGGCTCTCCCCCGCACTGGAAGACCGTCTACTGGACGCGCGACGACGACTTCGAGTACCCGGCCGGCGGCGTCGCCGCCGTGCTCACCGCGCTCATCGAACGCCGGACCGCGAGCATGCGGGACCGCGGCGCGGACGTCGACGGCCCCTGGTTCGATCCCCGCCGCAGTGACGTCCACGTCTATCTGCGCTTGGCCGAGGCGGACGGCGCACCGCCCTACGAGGAGCGCCTCCGCATCCTGCGCCGGAGCCTGGCACCGACCCGCGCCCGCGGCGGCTTCGCCAACGGCGGCGCCCGGCAGGACCACTTCGCCACCGCCGACGGCCGGTGGAAGCTGACCTACGAGACGGCCTACGGCCACCAGATCCGGGTCGCCTACCCACCCGCCACGGACGCGCAGGTACGCGGCGCGCTGCTCCCCGCAATCGAGGTCATGGGCTGCCGCATCGACGCCGTCGTCCCGGTCCACGGCACCGCCCACTGGCCCGAACTGGGGTGACCGGCAGGGGGCGAAATAACAGAGCAGGCGCTCTGTTACTCTCGCGGTCATGGCACGCCCCCGCAGGTACGACCCCGAGCTGATCATGGACGCCGCCGAACGGCTGGTGGCCGACTCGGGGCCGGACGGCGTCACCGTCCGCGGCCTGGCCGCCGCGACCGGCGTGTCGAACGGGGCGATCTACCACGCGTTCGGCTCCCTGCCCGTCCTGCTGGGACGGGTGTGGCTGCGGGCCGCCGACGCCTTCCTGGACCGGCAGACCACCGCGGTCCGCGAGTCCGCGTCGGCGGTCGACGCGGTGGTGGCGGCGGCCGACGCACCGGCGGCGTTCGCCCAGCGCCGTCCCGCCGCCGCCCGCATGCTGATGGGCGTCCGCCGCGAACAACTCCTGGGCCCCGACCTGCCCGAACGCCTGACCGCCGACCTGCTCGCCCTCGACCGCCGGCTGCTGGATTTGCTGACCCGGCTGTCCCGCGACATGTGGGGCCGGGCCGACGCGGCGGCCGTCGCGGTCATCACCCTGTGCGTCGTCGACCTGCCCACCGCCGCGTTCCGGCGCGCCCTCACCGCCCCGACGTCCGCCCGCACGCCCGTCGACACCGACGCCCGGCAGCGGCTGGAGGCCGCCGTCCGCGCCGTCCTGACCATCCCGCCACCGTCCCGGCCTTCCGCTACGACCAAGGATTGACCATGCCCGAACTGCGCAACGACGGCCCGGTGTTCGTTCTCGACCTCGGCCAGGACGAGAACCGCTTCTCCCCGGACTGGATCACCACCGTCCACGAACACCTCGACACCGTGGTCGACCACCCCGGCCCCGCCGCGCTCGTCACCACCGGCCGCGGCAAGTTCTTCTCCAACGGCCTGGACCTCGACTGGCTCGGGGACCACCCCGAGGAACTGATCCCCTACGTCGAGCGGGTGCAGGACCTCCTCGCCCGGGTGCTGGCGCTGCCCGTCCCCACGATCGCGGCGGTCAACGGCCACGCCTTCGGCGCCGGGACGATGCTCGCCCTCGCCCACGACTACCGCGTGATGCGCGCCGACCGCGGCTACCTCTGCCTGCCCGAGGTCGACATCCACATCCCCTTCACCCCCGGCATGGCCGCCCTCATCCAGGCCAAGCTCACCCCGGCCGCCGCCATCGCGTCCATGACCACCGGGCACCGCTTCGGCGCCCCGCAGGCCCGCGACCTGGGCCTGATCGACGACATCGCCGACCTCGACCGGCTCACCTCCACCGCCGACGCCCGCGTCCGCCCCCTGGCCGGCAAGGACCGCACCACCCTGGCCGCGATCAAGAACACCATGTTCGCCACCCCCCTGACCGCCCTCCGCAC